>QJYK01000100.1 GCA_003248075.1 Gemmatimonadota bacterium
CCACACGCCCAAGGAGCGGCTCGCCGAAATCGGCCCGTGAGCTCGCCGCCTTCCTCACCCCCAGCGTCCTGCCGAGGGCGGACTGGGGACCACCCAGTCGGGCAGCCAGGGTCCCGTTGACGATCATGGGGCCCTCCGCTCCCGACAGATCGTCTTCCGTGAATTCACGACCGGCCAGAACACGCGTCCGGATCGTCGAGAAATACCCTGGGGACACGGTGCGGTAGTATGCCGTCGGCTCGTCTTCGCCCTCCGTCGGCGCATGATCGACGGCTACGGGCGTGGGGACCCCGGCCAGCCCGCCCGGCCCATGGTTCGTCAGCGCCACCGAGGTCACCCCCGGGACGGCGCGGACCGCCTCCAGGAGCCGCGCGTAAAGCCCGACGACGGCCTCTTCCCCGTCGTAGGCGGGCGAAGGTGGGTGGATGGGCACGACCAGGAGGTCCTCGGGATCGTATCCCGGCTCCACACGGATCAGCTTCACCAGGGTCTCGCCGAACAGCCACGCCCCGAGCAGGAGGACGAAGGTCATGCCCACCTGGGCCGCCTGGATCCCCGACAGCAGAGCTGCCGTGCGCCGGGTCCCGGGTCCCGATGCACGCACGGTGCCGTAGACGAACCGCCCCTGGGTGCGTCGGACGGAGAGCAGGGCGAACGCCAGCGCGGTCACGACGGAGAGGGTCGCCGCGAGCGCGAGCACGGCACCGTTCACGCCCAACTCCCCGATCCGGGGAAAGTCGGCCAGCACCCCCGCCCCCGCCCACCCGATTCCCCAGGATGCGAGAAGGACCCCGAGGACACCGCCCAACGAGGTGAGGAGCAATGTTTCGATCAGGACCTGTCGGATGATGCGGCCTCGCCGAGCGC
Source organism: Gemmatimonadota bacterium (assembly GCA_003248075.1). Lineage (GTDB taxonomy): Bacteria > Gemmatimonadota > Gemmatimonadetes > Longimicrobiales > Gaopeijiaceae > SZUA-318. The sequence continues at coordinate 868 of QJYK01000100.1, forward strand.
CCAACGCCGCGCGCACGGCATATTCCTGGCGCCGCGCGCTCCCCCGGACGAGGTACAGGTTGGCGAGATTCAGGCAGCACATCAGGAGCACGAGCAGAACGGCGGCCCAGAGCGTGAAGAGCTGGGTGCGAAGGCCCTGGATCTCGAGCTCCTTCAGGGGCACGAGCCTCGCCGAGGTCCATCCCGAGCTGAGCTCGGGATAGGCGTTCGCGAGCGATCCGGCGACCGCGCCAAGGCTCGTCTGGAACTGCGCGAACGTCGGCCCACCCCGCACCCTCGCCACGATGCGACTGTCGGCGTTGAAGCCCCGCTGGTTCAAGGCCGCCTGGTTCGACGGGGGCAGCTGGGACATGGGGATCCACAGATCGTTGTCCGCCCCCCAGTCCGGGAACGAGAACGAGCGCGGCATCACCCCGACCACGGTGTAGGCCATCTCAGCGGTCACCAGGGACGTCCCGAGGACCCCGGGATCGGCTGCGAACCACCGGTCCCAGGCCCGGTGCGAGATGACCACCGCGCCGTCGGCCCCCGGTCGGTAGTCCTCCGCCACGAGGACCCGACCCACCTCGGCGTTCACGCCCAGGAGATCGAAGAAGCCATCGGTGACGAACGAGCCCAGGAGGAACCCGGAATGTCCCTCCGTCTCGTAGGTGATGGGGACGCCACGTGCGAAGGCCATGCCCACCGCGCCGTCGACCTCCCGGCTCCAGTCCTGGAACGTCGGGTACGATGGCAGGCGCCGTTGACCCGATTCGTGTTGCTCGAAAAGGGCATACAGCTCCTCCGACTCCTCGTAGGGAAGCGGGCGGAGGACCAGCGTCTCGACGAGGCTGAACACGGCGGTGTTGGCACCGATCCCGAGGCCCAGCGTCAGCACCACGGCGACCGCGAAGCCGGGCCTGTGACGAAGGACCCGCCAGGCGTGGGCCATGTCTCCCACCACTCCCCCCAGGTCCGCCAAGTGCCTTTCCTCCGGCTTCAAGGTCACCTCCACGAGCCCAGCGCTCCCGACGCTGTACCCCTCAGTCGTCGGGTCGGCGCGCCCCCTCCAGGACCTTGGCGATCGCCACCATCGTGCTCCAGCTTCGAATCGTGGCCGGCGCCCCGTAGATCTGCTCCAACTTGCCCAGCTCGCCGATGACGCGCATCTCGCGGCGATGCAGACCGACGACGAAGCGCCCATGGCGGGCGAGTACCTTCACCAACCAACGCCCTCGGGACGGAAGCATCACCTGCGATGGGGGCTCGGGCCCGGGTGCTCGAGACAACACGCCCACGAAGCGAACCTGGTCCTGCCGGGACTGCGTTCCCGCGAAGAAATCGTTTGAGAGCAGCTCCAGGACCTCCCTGCCCCGGCAGATCACGATCCGGGCCTCGAAGGGCAGCCTCCGGGCCACCTCCGCGCGGAGCTCGGCCACTCCGATGCGCTCGCGCACCACGAACGTTCCGGTGGCCCCGACGTTCACCACGTCGAGCTCGTGGAGCTCACGCGCCAGCGCAGTGGGTCGGAAGCGCCGGTGGCCCCCGACGTTGACGCCCTTCAGGAGCACGACTAGCTCCACGACCCGCGCCCCCGGGAAGCGGGGAGGTGACCGCGACCCCTGTGCCTACCCGGACCGGAGGACACTGAAGTTCGCGAATTCGAAGGCCGACATGATCGCGAAGAAGAGGATGCCCCAAATCGCGTGGACCCGGTGACTCGAGGACCGGGCACTGACGACAGAGCCGATCACGATCGTCGCGTAGGCCAGGTCCTGGGCCGGCCCGAACCCACCGAGCCCGTAGTGCTGCTTCAGCCGCGTGTCGACCACGTCGACGAGGATCAGAAGGACCCACAGCGAGAAGAAGACGGTCCGGTTCTCGAAGTAGATCTCCCTGTAGTCGCGGCGCCCGTCGGTATCGGGGTAGAGGACCGCGCACAACAGGTAGATCGCGACCGCATACAGAAGCACGAAGAGGAAGAGCAGCAGCGACCATTCCGAAACCGTGCTCCAACGCCAGACGAACCACCAGAAGAAGACGAGGTAGTGGAAAACGTTCCAGGTCCACAGGAGATGCACCCAGTAGGGTTTCCACTCGCCTCTCGCGATGAGGAAGCGAGAGGCCCCGGCCAGCAGGTGGACGACGCCGAGCCCCACGACCACCGAAACGAGAACCGCGATGTAGTCGAACTGGCTCACGTCTCCTCATCCATGGCTTGGCGGAGGTCGGCCTCCGACTCCGTCCACAGCGTGGCGTATCTGGGAAGCGGCCCCGGAGCGGCCGAGACGCCCAGGGCCGCAAACGCCGCCGCGGGCGGCACCACACCGTCCGGCCCTCGGAAACAGCACTTCGCCGCGCCGAACGCCGCGATCTGGCCTTCGCGCATGATCTTGTGCTCGATGAAGAACCACTTCTCGTCCCACGCCACGAGGCGCGTCATCAAGGTGAACCTCTGGAACCTCCTCAAAGGCCTCACGTAGCGGATCGTCTGGGACACGACCAGGGGCGTCCACCGATGATTCCGCGCGTGGCGGAAGATGCCCGTGCGGAGCATCAGCTCCAATCGGCCGACCTCCATGAAGAGCATGTAGCGGGCGTTGCCCACGAAGCGGAGGTCCGCCTCCGTCGGACCCACGATCATGTGGGTCTTCAAGAGCCCGGTCGGGGCGATCTTCGGTTGGAAGATGGAGCGCACCAGCGTCATGAGGATCCGGACCCAGATGTTCATCGGCGCCGTCCGCGGACCGTCATCCTGTCAGCATCTCCTCGCCCACTCGCTGCACGTCCGTCGCCGGGGGATCCGCGAACGCGATCCCCGGCCGTCGGGTGGAGATTCTGGACCCTCCACGGGAGGTGTCAAGCGCCCCACCACGCACCCGACTCGGGCCCGCGACGGCACCTACGCGTGGCAACGGGCCGACTTCACCAAGCTTGAATGTTCCCCGCGTTCGGGTACATTTCCCGTTCCCCCCGGCCTCCCCGCGCCGAAGTCGTGCACACCCCGGCCGTCACACAGGAGTCCGTATGCCTGCCCTGCAGCCGCGCCTTTCTGCCCGTCGTCTCACGCTGTTCGCCGTGTCGGCGTTGTTCGCGTGCGGTGGCGACGATCCCGCGGCTCCCGAGTCACATCCGGAGATCCAGCAGGTCAGACTTCAGGTGGCGAACATCGTGCTCGCCAGCGCCAGCTCGACGCAGGCGTTCGGCGCGATCGAGATCGTGCGCAACAACCAGGGATCCGCCGAAGTGGTGTTCGTCGACCCCATCGGCAACCCGATCGTCCACGGCAGCGACGAGTCCCTCGAGGTCGTGATCGGCGACGAGAGCGTCGTCTCATGGGAAGCCGATGCGCAGGGCGGGTTCACCGGCACCTTCCGGGGTCTGAACGTCGGGGCGACCACCGCCACCTTTCGCTTGATGCACGGATCGGCGAACGCCGCCCATGCCGACTTCGTCTCCGCGCCCATCCCGTTCGACATCACACCCTAGGATCGAGGCGCCTTCTCCAGGGTGGGGTTGGCGTTGTAGGCGGCCGTGCCACCGGGCGGGATACTCAGGTACTCCCAGTCGGCACCCTTGGCGCTCTTGGCCACGTAGACGACCTGCCCGACATGGTAGCTCACGTGGGCCAGGGATCGCAGAAGGGCCTCATCGACGCGAAGGGCGACGCCCCGGATGGTCACGGTCCTGGATAGATCCTGGTCGCCGAGGCGGCTCAGCGCGTGGAAGAGCACCTCCCATCCGCGCTCCCACTTCTCCAGGAGCTCGCCCACCGAGGGCGCGCGCTTCTCGAACTCGGATTCCCGGTTCCGCCACGGCTTCTCGCCGTCGCTGTTCATGAAGTCCGTGAAGCGTGACTCGAGGTTCCCGGCCACGTGCCAGACGATGGTCGCCACCGAGTTGTCGGCGCTGGATCCCGCGGCGAGCTCCTTCTCGTCGAGCTGGCGCAGCGCGCCCTCACCGAGATTCTTGTATCGTCGATACTCCGCCTCGATCAGTCCGACCAACGTACGGTCCATGCCTCACCCATCCTGTCCGTAGACTGCCTGTCCGCTGTGCATTCCCCGGTGCCTGTCTAGGTCGGCGCCACCGGTAGTCGAACCCGGAACTCGGTCCGGCCTGGACGGCTCTCGAACTCGACCTCACCGGAGTGACTGCGTACGATCCGCCGTACCAGGTCGAGACCCAGGCCGGTCCCCTCACCTTCCGGCTTCGTGGTGAAGAATGGATCGAAAACCCGGGGCTGCACCTCCCGCGGGATGCCGTCTCCGTCATCGATGACCCGTACCACCACCATCCCCTGCTCCTCCTGGGCGGTGACGCGCACCTCACCCCCGACCCGCACGGCGTCGAGGGCATTGTGCAGCAGGTTCGCCCACACCTGGTTCAGGTCCGGACCGACGGCCGACACGAGAGGCAATCCGGGCTCGACCTCGAGCCGCAGCGTGGCGTTCTTTCTGTTCGATTCCGCACGCATCACCTGCACGGTGCTCGCCAGCCCGGGGCCCACGTCCGTGGTCTCTCGAACGGGCGCCCGGTCCACGTAGGTGTACGCTCGCACCGCCGTCACCAGGTCATGGATCCGCCGGGTGGCGCGCTCCACATCCGTGGCCACGACGGCGCCCGCGGCTGCGGCCGCGATCCATCGCACCGCCGCGGCCAGGTGAGCCCCGACCATCTGCGACGCCAACGGCTGTAGCGCCTCGGCGCTCACTCCACCGTCCACGAGCGTCGGTGCGTGCTCGACCTCGAGTCCGTGTTCCCTGAGCCACTCGCTCATGTGCTCTTCGCGGTCGGCCCGATCCATCGCGCCCATCGGGGCGCTTCGGCTCGGATGCCGGCACCGCTCGACCAGGTCGCGAACCAGGGCGAGCTGATCCGGCGTCAACGCAGCGGCGCCGACCGCGCGCGCCGCCTCCGCGACATCGGCCAGAACGCCCGTGAGGCGCCTCGCTCCGCTCGCCGCGGCCGCCGCCGGATTGTTGAGCTCGTGGGACAATCCGGCCGCAAGCCTGCCGAGCGCGGTGACCTTCTCGTCCTCCCAGCTGGCGGCGGCGAATCCCCGGGCTCGGTCCACCATGGCGTGTACCAGCGACTCGGTCAGAAC
>QJYK01000333.1 GCA_003248075.1 Gemmatimonadota bacterium
GCGCCCACACCATGACCGTTCCCCAGAAGATCTACACGGACAAGGAGGTCACCCGGGCCAAGAACACGGCCCAGGTGGTGGGGTTCGCCCAGGGCGTGGGCGCCGTGATCGTGGCCGGCCTCGCCTTGAAGATGCTCGGATGGATCCCGGTGCTGCTGGTTTTGGGCGGCGTGGCCTGGGTGCTCTACCGGGTCCTGGCGGGCGGGAAGGACACCGACGAAGGCTGAGGCGTCCAGGCAGGGGCGCCCGAGGAATCGGGCGACCTGGTCCGGTCGGCCAAGCTCGTCCTTCCCCTCAGTTCCCCTTCCCGAGGAGGGCCTCGAGCTCCGTGAACCAGTTCTCCACCAGGATCATGGTGGCGCCGGCGGCCGCGTCGCCCCCCGCGGCCTCGGCGTTCTGGACGAGTAGGAAGCGCCCGGATCGGCCCACGTCGTAAGACCGTGACCACCACCGGTCGATGTACCTAGGCCCCATGGCGAAGAGCTCGGCGCGGGCGTCCACCCGGAACGTGGTGTCCGCTGTGAAGGACGCCGCCATGAGCGCGTCACTGGTCCGGTAGTAGAGCGCATCTCCGTCCCGGGACCACGCAGGCTCCGTGCCTCCGTTGATGGAGACCTGCGTTCGGCTCTCCGTCACGTCGGGGAACGGACGGACAAAGACCTCCAGGTCGCCGGCGACGTTGGAGGTGTAGGCCATCCACCGGCCATCGGGCGAGAGCGTGGGGGCCATCTCGGCGAACTCGGAGGCGAGGAGCCAGGCGATGCTGTCGCTCTCACCGTCCCAGTACCCGATGTCCGGGTTAGAGCCCGTTTCGGTTCGGAACACCAGACCGTTCCCCCCCGGACCCAGGTCGATATCTCCAACCGTGGTGTCGGGCGCGAAGAGCACGTCGGCCTCGGGCTGACTCCCGTCGGCCCGGATGCGACGGACCTGGTCTTGCTCGCCCCGGGCGGAGAAGAGGTACGCCACCGAGCGCCCGTCGGGGGTCCACTTCGGGTGCGTGGCCTGCCCACCGCCCCGGGTGAGGCGGGTCAGGGGGCCCGCGGGCAGTTCCTTCACCCAGAGATCGACGTTCCCGGCGCCGTCGATGATGGGCACCGCGATCCTGGTTTCGTCGGGGGACAGCGCCGGTGCGGCGAGGTTCTGGGAGCCCCAGGCCGGATCCACCGGGACGACGGTGCCGTCGGCGTCCGCCCAGACCAGGTTCTCGACGTTCCCCTCTCCGCTGGTGCCCGACATGTACACCACGGTGCCGTCGTCGCCCACCACCATGTCGGCCCACCCCATTCCGGCACGCACACCGGAGAAGAGGGGCGTGCCTCCCGCCGCCAATGTGCGCGTCTTCAGGTCGAACGCGTTGGCGAAGACCGCCCCGTCCGCCCGGACGTAGACGATGTGCCCCGTGGGTACGTACCAGGCCCTGGCCACGTCGTCGAGGACGTAGGTGATCTCTCGCGAGGCGAAGTCGGCGATGCCCAGACGGCATCCTGGGCAGTCGAGGAGCAGGGCGGCGTCTCCGCCTGGTAGCGCCCGTGCCCAGCGGAGGCTGTTGGGATCGGCGACCGTATCGGGTGGCGTCCCCCCGTCCTCGGAGATGAGCACCAGCATGTCGCCGTCTTCGACTTCGTACAGGATGCGGCCGTCGTCCAGCCAGTCCAACGCCGTGTAGTTGTCGCCGGCGTCATCCGCCAGAGTGACCGTGGCCCCTCCCTGGACGGGTCGCTTCACCACATGCCCGTCCTTGATGAACGCCACCCACTGGCCGTCGGGGGACATGACCAGATCGTGCGCACGCTCCGTTCCTGGGAGCATCGTACCCTCTACCGTACCCCTGGGCTTGTAGTACAACACCCAGCCGCTCCCCGTGCCTTCCTTGTCGGGGTACACCATGCCCGACCCGTCGGGCGCCAGGGCCAGGTGCCGCCCCCACCCCAGGCCCGCAGATCCGGGCGGTTCGATCTGCACCCGGAGCGGCGCGGGAGCGGCGCCACGCGAGCCGTAGGCACCGGCGAGACCGGCGGCCACGGCGAGGATCGTCGTGGCGCCCAGGACCAGGGCGGTCGTGCGCCACCGTCCGGAAGCCGCCACGCGGTCGACGCTCCCCTCGACACCGTGCCGGAACGACGGCTCGCCCAGGGCCCGAACGAGGTCGTTCGCGCTGGTGAACCGGTCCGCCGGCAGCTTCTCCAGTCCCTTCCGGATGGCGGCGTCGACGTGGGCGGGCACCGACTTCCGGATGGCCGTGGCGGATACCGGCTGCCCCTGGATGATGCGGCCCAGCACCGCCTGCGCCGTGCTCCCCGTGTACGGCGGCTCGCCCGTGAGCATCTCGTAGAGCACGCACGCCACGGCGTAGATGTCGCTGGCGGGGCCGACGGCCATGTCCCCCGTTGCTTGTTCCGGGCTCATGTAGAACGGGGTGCCCACGCTGAGTCCCGTCTCGGTGAGTCGAGCCCCTCCGCCGACGCCCACGGCCAGAGCGATGCCGAAATCCCCCACGACCGGCTGGCCATCCTGGAACAGGATGTTGGCCGGCTTGATGTCCCGGTGCACGACACCCTGCCGGTGGGCATAGTCCAGCGCGCTGGCCACGGACACGGCGATCCCCACGGCCTCGTCGACCGGAAGCTGCTTCTCCTTGTCCAGGCGATCCTTGAGGGTCTCCCCCTTCACGTGCGGCATGACGTAGTAGAGGAAGGAATCCGCCTCGCCGGAGTCGTAGAGCGGCAGGATGTTGGGGTGCTGTAGGTTCGCCGTGGTCTCGATCTCGCCGAGGAACCGTTCCGCGCCCACGACGGCCGCGAGGTCGGGTTTGAGCACCTTGAGCGCCACGTTCCGGTTGTGCTTCAGGTCACGGGCCAGATAGACGGTGGCCATGCCGCCCTCGCCGAGCTGTTCCTCGATCTCGTAGCGATCGGCCAGGGCAGCGCGAAGGCGCTCGGGAACGGTTTCACTCATTTGTTTCGTCCCTAATTGGGGATCCTCCGCTTCAACTCCGCACCGAAGCCCAGGACGACCTGGATGTCCTCGAACCGCTCCGGTTCCACACCTGGCGCACTCACGTATCGAAGGAGCGACCCGTCGGGCGCCACGTCGTATCCACGCAACGGCCAGCGGATCTCATTCCAATCCGGGATGAACACACGAGGCCGACCGGGACGGAGTCCCGCCGAGACGTCCAGCTCCACCGCCATGATGACGCCCTGGCCGGTGGAGTCCCTCCCGCGGTAGTAGAGCGTCCGGCCGTCCCGGGACCAGGCCGGGTTGATGCCGAAGCCGCTGGAGATCTGCACCGCCGGGTCGGGGCCCGGGTAGGGCCGCACGAGGACCTCCGGCGGAGCATCGCCGGGCGACATGGCCACGTACGCGATCCACTTGCCGTCGGGCGAAAAGGACGCGTCGGCTTCGTCCGCCTCGGAGACGAAGAACCGCTCGGCCATGTCGTCCGGGTCCAGCGTCCACAGATCGCCTTCGTCTCCGAAGACGAGGACACCGTCCCGGGACCAATCGAACGCCTCGACATCCACCCCCGCCCGTTCGCCGAGGAGCCGTTCGGGCCTGGACGCGCCGTCCGAGGCGATGCGGTAGATGCCGGTCACGCCGTCCACATCCCCAAAGAACACCAGGAAGGCGCCGTCGGGGCTCCACAACGGCTGCATCTGCATGAAGCCGTTGAGGCGCAGCATCTGGGTCACGTCCGTGGCGAAGGTGTAGATACCGATCTCGTCGTGTCTCCCGGGACCGGAATGGAACGCCAACCGGGACCCGTCCGGGGAGTACCGGAAGAAGTGGTAGCCGCGTGGGGCGAGGTCCAGCGTGCCGACCACCCCCGAAGGGCCGACCTTCTGCACCACGAGGGAGTCCTCCGGCATGACACCGCCCCGCAGGTACACCATGTCTCCAGACCGGGACAGCGAGAACTGGCCCTCGCCGCTGTCCTGGCCCGAGCTGTCCATGTAGTACGCCTGCATGACGTCCTGCTCCAGGACCACCGGCTCTCCGGAGACCGCCAGGCGCCGGGCGTCGAAGAGCGCGCCCCACAACGTGCCCTCCTTCAGGTAGAGCACGTGTCCCGTGGACGAATAGCGCGGGGCGGCGGCCCCCTCGACGAGCACCGTGCGTTCTCCCGAGCCCAGGTCCATCACCTCCACCTGCCCCTGGGCGGGATTCCCATCGGGCATCATGTGGAAGAGCAGCGCCCCGCTCCCGGGCAGGAGCTGAGGAGAGGCGTACCAGAGCGAATCGCCTCCCCCCAGGAACCGCTCGGGCGTTCCGCCACCGGACGGCACCCGCCACAGGCCGGAGTACTTCGCGAAGACGATGGTGCCGTCGTCGCCCCAGCTCGCCGCCCCCGGCCATCCATCGTTCTCCAACCCTGCCGCGACGGTTTCCACCTGGCGGGTGGTCAGGTTGATCCGTCTGAGGGCGTCCTCGACGAAGAAGCCGATCCATGCCCCGTCCGGAGAAAAGAAGGGGGCACTTGCCCCATCCGTCCCGGGCAGCAGCTCGGTCCGTTGTCGGTCAAGGGGTCGAAGGAACAGGTGGGTCTCGCGCCCGGTGCTCCCGACGTACGCCATCTGCGACCCGTCGGGCGACAACGCCAGGAGCTTCGTGCTGTGCCGGGCCAGCCCGAGCACCCCGTCGGAGATCACCGACGTGTCGGCGAGGCGGGCCAGGGGGATGGAGAAGCGGACGGTCCGGGGCTCGGGTGCCCCCGAGCCCCGGGTGAGGGCGACGAGCAGCGCCACGAAGAGCCCCGCGGTGGCGGCGCCGTGCATCCACCCGACCCACCGAGGCGCCCGAGCCCGTGACACTCCGTCCCCACGTTCCTCGCCGTACCGGAACGCTCGGTTCTCCAGGGCGGTGACGAAGTCCCTGGCGGTGGGAAAGCGATCCGCCGCCGTCTTCTCCAGCGCGCAGCGGATGGCGGCGTCCACATGGGCAGGGACCGCCGGGCGCTTCTCCGTGGCCACGACCGGCTTGCCGGCGATGATCTGGCCCAAAACAGCCTGCGCGGTGCTTCCCAGGTACGGCGGATCGCCCACGAGCATCTCGTAGAGCACGCACCCCAGGGCGTAGATGTCGCTGCGGGGGCCCACCTGCTGGTCTCCGGTGGCCTGCTCGGGGCTCATGTAGTAGGGCGTGCCCACGCTGAGGCCCGTCTCGGTGAGCCGCGCGCCGCCGCCGGCGCCGACCGCCAGCGCGATGCCGAAATCCCCCACCACGGGCTGCCCGTCCTGGAACAGGATGTTGGCCGGCTTGATGTCCCGGTGCACGACGCCGTGGCGGTGGGCGAAGTCCAGCGCGTTGGCCACCGCCGTCGCGATGCGGACGGACTCGTCCACCGGGAGTTGCTTCTCCGCGTCCAGGCGGTCCCGGAGCGTGGCCCCTTCCACGTACGGCATCACGTAGTACAGGAAGGAGTCGGCCTCCCCGGAGTCGTACAACGGCAGGATGTTGGGGTGCTGCAGGTTCGCCGTGGTCTGAATCTCGGAGAGGAAGCGCTCCGCGCCCACCACGGCGGCCAGCTCGGGCTTGAGCACCTTGAGGGCGACCTGGCGGTTGTGCTTCAGGTCCCTGGCCAGGTACACCGTGGCCATCCCGCCCACACCGAGCTCGCGCTCGATGGCGTAGCGACCCGAGAGGGCCGTACTCAGGCGGTCGGGCAGGGCGGACATGGGCCGCAGTATGACCGCGCAGGGGCGCGGAGCGCCAGGCTCGTCAGCGGCTCCCGCCGCACCCGACCTGCTACGGCACCAAAGCCGCCAGCCCCGCCTCGGCCACGAGGAGCAGCATCGCCCGCTGGATCGCCAGGTGGCCGTCCCGGTTGATCCACCACTCGCCGGGGGAATGGTTCTCCCCGCCGTCTCCACCCCGTCCGATGGTCACAGCGGGCACGCCGAGGGCGATGGGGATGTTCGAGTCGGTTGAG
>QJYK01000266.1 GCA_003248075.1 Gemmatimonadota bacterium
ATCGACACGGTGAAGCAGGCGGAGATGTTCGCCGCGATCCGCGGGGCGTACGGGATCGAGCGGGACGAGAACCTGGCGTTGCGGGACTACCCGACGCTGGCGCGCGCGGTGGAGTTCGTCTACGAGAAGCGCCCGGATCTGAGGTCTGATCCTGCATCGGGTGCCGTCCGGCCTACGCCGGGCGAGTCGGGGTACGAGGGGAAGGCGCCCGCGACGAGCGCGGCCGATGAGATGTCTCCGGCGCAGGCGCTGCCGACACTTCCGCAGGGCTCCATCGGGGCGGCTCAGTCCGTGCCGCGTCGCGTTCCGGTGGCCCGGGTCCGGCCTCCGGCCGAGCGGTTTCCCGCCACCGACGTCCGATTGGAGGCCGGCGCGCGGGTGGTGTTGGTTCCAGACGAGCACGGCGTGGGGCGAGCCTTGGCCGAGCGCCTGCAGCGCCGGGGGGTCGACGTCCTTGTGGCCGACCCCTCCGCCGCCACCGACGCTCTGGTCGAGTCGGTCGGGGCATGGCGCAGCGGCGGAGGCGTCCACGGGGTGTACTGGCTTCCGGCGATGGACCCGGTGCCCGCCGGCGTGCTCTCGGACCCGCGGCAACGTCGCGAGGCGCTGCGGAGGCGGGTCAAGGCTCTCCATGCGCTCGCTCGCTCCCTCCACGACGACCTGTGCCGTCCCGGCGCCTTCCTGGTGACCGGGACCCGTCTAGGAGGAAGACACGGTTACGACGAAGCGGGCGCGTCGGATCCGCCTGGCGGCGCGGTGGCGGGCTTCACGAAGGCGTTCGGGCGGGAGTGCCCCGAGACGCTGGCCAAGGTGGTCGACTTCGAGGCGTCGAGGAAGACCTCCGCTCTGGCGGACCTGCTCGTGCTGGAGGCGACGCGGGACCCGGGGGCGGTCGAGGTCGGCTACGGTGTTGGACATCGGTGGACCGTGGGGCTGGAGGAGCGTCCCGTCGAGCCGGGTGATCCGGTGGGGTCCGATGCGGTCTATGTGGTCACCGGGGCGGCGGGAAGCATCACGTCGGCGATCGTCGCGGACCTCGCCAGGCATGGCGGCCGTTTCTGGCTGCTCGATCTGGTGCCGGAGCCTCTCCCTTCCGACCCGGACCTGGCTCGTGTCACGATGGACCGTGAGGCCCTCAAGTTCGACCTGCTCCGACGCATGCAGGCCGCGGGAGGCCGCGTGACGCCCGTTCAGGTCGAGAAGGAGCTGGCTCGGCTGGAGCGCTCGGCGTCGGCCCTTGCTGCGGTCGAGGCGGTACGCGCCGCGGGCGCCAGCGTCTCGTACCGGAGCGTGGACCTGACCGATGCGTCCGCCGTATCCCGGGTGGTCGGCGAGATCGTCGCCGCCGAAGGGCGGGTGGACGTCCTGCTGCACGCCGCGGGCCTCGAGATCAGCCGTTCGCTTCCGGACAAGTCGTCCGAGGAGTTCGCGCGCGTCTTCGACGTCAAGGTGGAGGGGTGGTACAACCTGATCGAGGCCCTCGGGGACAGGCCGCCACGCTCCGTCATGGCCTTCAGTTCCATCGCCGGGCGCTTCGGGAACGCAGGCCAGACCGACTACGCGGCGGCGAACGACTTCCTGTGCAAGGCGGTTTCGGCGATGCGCACGACCCATCCCGAGACTCGGGCGCTCGCGGTGGATTGGACCGCGTGGCGCGACATCGGGATGGCCGCGCGGGGATCCATCCCTCGCATCATGGAGGCCGCCGGGATCGACATGCTTTCCCCGGAGGCGGGGATCGCCGCGGTGGGGCGAGAGCTGAGCGCAGGTACGAGGGGGGAGGTGGTTATCGCGCAGGGACTGGGGATCATGATTTCGGAGGACCCCGGGGCGGCGCGTCTGGACGAGGCCTTCCTGGAAGGGACTGTCCTCGGACCCATGTCAGGTCGGGTCGCGAGCCTCGAACTGTACCGAGGGCTCGCGATCGAGACAGAGCTGGATCCGCGGGCACAACCGTTCCTGGACGACCACCGGATCGACGGCACGCCGGTGCTCCCCGGCGTGATGGCGCTGGAGGCGATGGCAGAGGCGGCGCGCCTGCCGTTCCCCGCCCTCCATGTCACGGCGCTCGAGGACGTGACCTTCCTCTCGCCCTTCAAGTTCTACCGCGACGAGCCAAGGGCCGTGACGGTTCGTGTGCACTACGACGCGGACGGCCACGACGTGCTGGCGCGTTGTGTGGTCGAAGGTACCCGGACGCTCGTTGCCCGCGAGGAACCGGAGACGACCCTGCATTTTGCGGGTACGGTGCGACTCACCACGGCGCCTCCGTCGGTCGCGCGAGAGCTGGAGATCGGAGGGCCCAACGGTACGACGGTCGGCGCGGATGCCATCTACGGGACCTACTTCCACGGACCGGCCTATCGGGTCGTTCAGGAAGCCTGGCGGGATGAGGGCGGCGTCGCGGGCCGGTTCGCCAAAGACCTTCCCGACGATCGCCGCCCGGCCGGATCTCCGGCTCTCGTCGCGCCCCGGCTGGTGGAGCTGGCGTTCCAGACGGCGGGGCTTGCGGAGCTGGCCGAGGCGGCCAGGATGGGGCTCCCCGAGGGTTTCCGGAGGCTGGAGCTGTTGGACCCGGCCGCGTTCGAGGTGGAGAGCACGGCCGTGGCCAGGGCTGTGCCGGGAGGATCTTTCGATGTGGACGTCGCCGATGCCCACGGCCGGGTTCTCCTGTCCCTGTCCGGCTACCGGACGTCCAAGCTGCCGGGAACGGTGGACGTCGAGCCGTTCCGGGTCCTAAGGGCATGAGCGGCCTCCAGACCCGGGCTCATCGGCCAGCGTGGCGGGCCGTCGGAGGTCGACGGACGGCGGTGGTCGTCCGCCGGGCAGACGTGGACGATGTCCCCACCGAGCACGACTGGCTCACCGAACGAGAACGAACGGTATTGAGGGCGCTCCGGGTCCCGAAGCGACGCACCGACTGGCGCCTGGGTCGCTGGGCGGCCAAAGAGGCGGTGGTGGGGGCCGTGGGGGCCGCCTGGTTGCCCCGGGCGTGCATCGAGATCCTCGCGACCACGGGCGGAAGGCCCGTGGCCCGAATCCATCACCCCGGGGCGTGGCCCAGGGTCGCACTGTCACTCAGCCACGCGGGAGACACCGGCTTCGCGGCGGCGCTTCGGGGGCCGGCCCCACTGGGGTGCGATGTCGAACAGGTCACCGAACGTAGTCAGGAGTTCGTCAACGACTACTTCACCGCGGACGAAGCAGCGTGGATCCGGTCGGTTCCGGGGGAAAGCGCCCTGCGCGCGAACCTCCTGTGGAGCGCCAAGGAGTCGGCGCTCAAGGCGCTGGGCGAAGGGCTGCGCATGGATCCCCGGTGCGTACCGGTGGTGGCGACGGGGGCGGGTGATGGATTCGCGCTGGTTCCCCATGGCGGATCCTTGTCCGTCGGGGGGCCTGGTAGGCGGTTCCTGGGTCGATGGTGGTGCACGGGGCCTCTGGTGTGGACCGTGGTCTCCGACCGCGCTCGCGAGCTGGACGGCCTCGCGGCGGGGCTTCCACCCCGGTCCGCGCCGTCCTAGGTTGAGGTCAGCCGCCAGGGGCATCCCGGCGGTCGGTGACCGCGACATCACCGACCCCACCAGGGATTGAGAACGACCCTAGGAACCTGATCCGGTTGAGACCGGCGGAGGGAGCGCGGCGAGGGGGCTCGGCCGCCCTCATCTCCCTGGTGGCCGCGGGCGCGTATTGTCGCCGGCGGTCCCCGACCCCTCCTCGGAATCGACCCTCCCGTGAGGTAGGCAGCATGAGTGAGCAGCAGAGGCCCGGACCCTCCATGGTCGTTCCGGAGGTGGGTGGCAACGGTTCCAACCTCTCGAGGCCACGTGCCGCACAGCGAACGGAGGACGTCGGCACCGACTACCCCGGCGCCTTCCCCAACTCCCGCAAGGTCTATCTGGAGGGAACGCGAGGCATCCGTGTGCCCATGCGCGAGATCCACCTCGGCGGTGGGGAGCCGCCCCTCCGGGTGCACGATACCAGCGGACCCCCGGACGCCGACGTGCGCGTCGGGCTCGCACCCGTGCGTGCTCCGTGGATCTCGGCTCGGGACGTACACGAGACCGGGCGGACCCGGGAGCCGGCAGCGGGTGTCGAGATGCCGGTCACGCTCGGTCGCGCGACCTTGCGGGGGCGCTCCCCCGTCACGCAGATGGTCTATGCCCGGCGCGGCGAGATCACGCCGGAGATGGAGTTCGTGGCCATCCGGGAAGGAATGGAAGCCGAGTTCGTACGCTCCGAGGTCGCCCGTGGGCGTGCCATCATTCCGGCGAATATCAACCATCCGGAGCTCGAGCCCACGATCATCGGCCGAGCGTTCAAGGTGAAGATCAACGCCAACATCGGGAACTCCGCCGTGAGCTCTTCCATCGAGGAGGAAGTGGAGAAGCTGCGCTGGGCCACCCTCTGGGGCGCGGACACTGTCATGGACCTCTCGACGGGGGACAACATCCACGAGACCCGCGAGTGGATTCTGCGCAACGCACCGGTCCCGATCGGAACCGTGCCGATCTATCAGGCGCTCGAGAAGGTAGGCGGTATTCCGGAAGAGCTGACCTGGGACCTCTATCGCGACACCATCATCGAGCAGTGCGAGCAAGGCGTGGACTACTTCACCGTGCACGCCGGCGTGCTGCTACGCTTCATCCCACTCACGGCGGGACGCGTGACCGGGATCGTCAGCCGCGGCGGGTCCATCCTGGCCAAGTGGTGTATGGCCCACCACAAGGAGAACTTCACCTACACGCACTTCCCCGAGTTGTGCGAGATCATGGCGCACTACGACGTCTCGTTCTCCCTGGGCGACGGCCTGCGCCCCGGTTCGATCGCGGACGCGAACGATGAGGCGCAGTTCGCCGAGCTCAAGGTGCAGGGCGACCTGACCCGGATCGCCTGGGAGCACGGCGTGCAGGTGATGAACGAGGGGCCCGGACACGTGCCCATGCATCTCGTGAAGGAGAACATGGAGAAGCAGCTGGAGTGGTGTGACGAGGCGCCGTTCTACACGCTTGGGCCGCTCACGACGGACATCGCGCCCGGGTACGATCACATCACCAGCGCGATCGGCGCGGCCCAGATCGGATGGTACGGTACGGCCATGCTGTGCTACGTGACCCCCAAGGAGCACCTGGGCCTTCCGAACCGGGACGACGTGAAGCAAGGGGTGATCACCTACAAAATCGCGGCGCATGCAGCGGACCTCGCCAAAGGACATCCCCGTGCGCAGGAGTGGGACGATGCCCTGTCGCGGGCCCGTTTCGAGTTCCGCTGGCGGGATCAGTTCAACCTGTCACTCGATCCCCAGACGGCCATCGCGTACCACGACGAGACGCTTCCGGCCGAGGGGGCCAAGCTCGCGCACTTCTGCTCGATGTGCGGCCCGAAGTTCTGCTCCATGAAGATCACCGACGACATCCGCAGGTTCGCCGCGGAGCACGGGCTCGAGGCGGTCGAGGCCGTCGATGCGGGCATGGAGGAGAAGGCTCGCGAGTTCCGTGAGCACGGCGGTGCTCTTTATGTGGAAGTGATCGCCCCGGCCGATGGACGGCAGAGGGCCGCGCCGGTTGAGGATGAATCCTCGGAGGGACCGGGCGACCTCGAGGCGGGGGTTCCCACCGGTCGCGGGGAGGGTTGAGACGTGGCACGCCGGATCTGGTTCGAGCGGGTGTTCGAGGTCGGGCTTCCCGCGGAGGCCCTGCCAGATGTGGTAGAGCGCCTCCGGGGCACCCCGGCTCGGTTGGAGGAGCGGGTGCGCGGGGTGCTCCGGGCTGCCATGACCCAGCGGGTCGATGGGCGCTGGTCGATCCAGGAGAATGTCGGCCACCTTCTCGATCTGGAGCCTCTGTGGGCGGGGCGGGTGGAGGATCTGGTGAGCGGCAGCGCCGAGCTGCGCGCGGCGGACCTCCGGAACCGCGCCACCGACGAGGCCGGCCACAACGAGTCGCCCACCCGCGAGATCCTGGAGTCGTTTCGAGAGGCGCGGATGCGACTCGTGGAGCGGATCGAATCGCTCGGGGAGTCGGACGTCTCCCGCACGGCGCTCCATCCTCGCCTGAGCAGGTCGATGACGGTGGTGGACCTCGCGTTCTTCGTGGCCGAGCACGATGACCACCATCTGGCGCGGATCACCGAGCTCCGACGCGGCCTGGGAGCCTGATCGGACCGCGTCCCAGCCGATACGCGCTCCGAACGCCCTCTCGCCTCGCGAAGGCTCGGAGGGGGCCGCTACATTGTGTCTCCCCGCCCGCCTCCTGATCTGGATCCCTGCGACGACGAGGACGTTCCTTGAAGCGAATACTCGTAACGGGAGCGGGCGGTCAGATCGGCTCCTGGCTCGTGCCGCGGCTCAGGGAGATCTACGGCGAGGCATCCGTCTTGGCCTCGGATGTGCGCACGCTCGGCTTCGACTTCGTCGAGGCCGGACCCTTCCAGGTGCTGGACGCCACCGATGCCAAGGCCGTCGGTCAGGCCGTGATGCGCCACGAGGCGGATGCGATCTACCACCTTGCCGCCATCCTGTCCGCGATCGGCGAGCGCGATCCACGCCTCGCCTGGCACGTGAACATGACCAGCCTCGAGTCGGTTCTCGAGGTCGCCCGCGAGCAAGGCTGTGCGGTCTTCACGCCCAGCTCGATCGGTGTCTTCGGACCCGAGAGTCCCAAGGACCCGACGCCCCAGGACACGGTGATGCGCCCCCGTACAGTGTACGGGATCACCAAGGTCGCCGGGGAGCTGCTGTGCGACTACTACCATCGACGATACGGCGTCGATACCCGTGGAGTGCGCTACCCCGGTCTCATCTCCTACGGGGCGCCACCAGGCGGGGGCACGACCGACTGGGCGGTGGACATCTTCTCCAAAGCGGTGGAGTCCGGTCGCTACACGTGCTTCCTGGCGGAGGGGACCCGGCTCGACATGATGTACATGCCGGACGCCGTTCGCGCCGCGATCGAGATCATGGAGGCGGACCCGGGCCGGCTCCGTCACCGGAACGCATTCAATCTCACGGCCATGCAGCTGGCACCGGAGGCGCTGGCCGCCGAGATCCGGAGGCATGTGCCGCACTTCGTGCTCGACTATGACGTCGATCCGATCCGCCAGTCCATCGCCGACTCGTGGCCGGATCGGATCGATGATTCGGCCGCGCGTGAGGAATGGGGCTGGGCTCATGAATTCGACGTGTCCGCGATGACGGCGGACATGCTCGCCCACCTTCGTTGAAGAACCGAACACGAGGATTCCAACAGATGGCGCTCGATCGACTGACCTCGGTGCTGGACGCGCACGTGGAGGGCCTGGAAGCGGCCGGCACCGCCAAGGGGAAAGAGGCGGTCGTGGTGAGCGTGACACCCGCCTCTGGAGAGCGCGGGCCGCGCTTCCTGCTCGAGGGCGAAGGAGACAAGGAGTTCATACGCATGAACTCCAACTCCTACATGGGGCTGGGTCTGCACCCCGAGGTCGTCGCTGCGGAGGAGCGCGCCACGCGCTCGTTCGGCGCCGGACCTGGGGCTGTGCGCTTCATCAGCGGCACCTACGCTGCCCACGTGTCTCTGGAGCGGCGACTCGCCTCGTTCCACGGCCGTGAGGCCGCCATGGCCTTTTCTTCAGCATACGCTTCGGTCCTGTCCACGATCGTGCCCCTCGTGACCGCTGATACGGTGCTGATCTCGGACGAGCTGAACCACAATTGCATCATCAACGCGATGAGGCTTGCACGGCCTGCGGGCAAGGGCGTTTACGCACACAACGACGTGAGCGCTCTCGACGGGGTCCTCGGCGAGTGGGCGGGGAAAGCCAAACGTGCGCTGGTGGTGACCGATGGCGTGTTTTCGATGCGTGGCGACCACGCGCCTCTGGCCGAGATCTACGAGGTCTGCCGGAGACACGATGACGCATTCGAAGAGAACGTGGTGCTCCTCGTGGACGACTCACATGGCGTGGGTGCTTTCGGCCCGACCGGGCGCGGTACCGAGGAGCAGACAGGGTGTGCCCCGGTAGACATCCTCGTGGGGACACTGGGCAAGGCCTTCGGTGTCAACGGCGGATACGTTGCCTCCACGGCTTCTGTCGTCGGCTTTCTGCGCGAGTCGTCCATGATGTACATCTATTCCAACCCGATTACGGTGGGGGAGGCGGCCGCTGCGCTGCGAGCGGTCGAGATCGTCGACTCGCCGGAAGGGCGAGGACGTCTGGATCGGCTTCGCGCGCTGACGCGCCGCTTCGAGGAGGGGCTCGCCAGGGTGGGTATCGAGACGATCCCGGGGGAGCATCCCGTGGTGCCCCTGATGATCCGCGATACCGCGGAAACTCGTCGACTGGTGCGCTACCTGTACGAAAACGGTGTGCTGGTGACGGGGCTCGCCTATCCGGTCGTGCCGCGCGGCGACGAGGAGATCCGTACGCAGATCAACGCGGATCACACCGAGGCGGACATCGACCACGTGCTCGACCTCCTCTCGGCGTACAGGGCATGAGCCCGGTACGGCCGCCTTGCCTTCCTGTCGACGAGCTCGTCCAAGCCCGCGCGGCGCGCCGTCGGCGATCGAACCGGGTGTAGCGGATCGTGAGCCAGACGTTCTTCGGCGCGCTGTTGCTCGGGGTCGTGCTCGGCTTCGCCAAGGTCGTCACCCTGATCGCACCCGCCTTCGGAGTGGGAGGATGACATGAGCCCGAATCGCCGCGACTTCCTGCGCGGGACCAGCGCCGCCCTAGGCGCCGGAATGCTCGCGCCCTTCGTGAGCCTGGGCCGTCACCGGCTGTGGGCGGCCGGAGCCCGGGAGTACTCGACCCGTTGCATCGACCTCGTCGGCGACTCGCTCGTGATCGACATGCTCGGACTCATGACGCTGAACTCCGAAAAGGAAGCACGCTGGGGACCCGCGTTCGACGGCGTCGAGGAGGCGGACGTCGCGGAGTGGCGGTCGTCGGGGATCGACGTCTTCCATATCGCGTCCGGCGTGAGCGGTCCAACGACCGAACAGGCGTACCAGAACGTGCTCGCCTTCGTCGGTCGTTACGACTCCATCGTCGCAAACCGACCGGATGTCTTCGTGCGCATCGACTCGGCGGCGGACCTCGACGCGGTGCACGGCTCGGGGCGCACGGGGATCCTCATCGGCGTGCAGAACTCCGAGCACTTCCGGTCGCCCGAGGACGTCGACACGTTCCACGCTCTGGGGCAGCGTGTGAGCCAGCTCACGTACAACGCGCGCAACCGGATCGGGAATGGATCGACCGAGCGCGTGGACGGCGGCATCAGCGACTTCGGCGCATCGATTGTCGAGCGCATGAACGTGGTGGGCATGGCCGTGGACGTGAGTCACTCGGGAGACCGCACGACGCTCGACGCATGTGAGCTGTCCGGGAAGCCGGTGCTCTTCACGCACTCGAACGCACGCGCCCTCAATCCCGGGCACCCCCGCTGCAAGACCGACGAGGCGATCCAGAGGATGGCCGCGACCGGAGGCGTCATGGGCATCACGGGGGTGCGCAACTTCGTGAAGGGGTCGGAGCCGACGACGATCGAGGACTACCTGAACCACTTCGATCACGTGCGCGACCTGATCGGGGTCGAGCACCTCGGCATCGGCTCCGACATCGACCTACATGGCTACGACGACATGGTCCCCGAGGACTACGAGAGCCTCAGGGCCTCGTACAAGGGGAGCTACGCGTTCCGCGACAAGATCGACATCGAGGGCATCGACCACCCGAAGCGCGTCTTCGACGTGACCGAGGGGCTGCTACGCCGGGGCTACACCGACGCACAGCTCCGCGCGATCCTGGGGGGCAACTTCCGGCGAGTGCTCGGGGAGATCTGGTCGGTGTGAGGCGTGGGGCGTTCGTCAGGATGCCGTGGCCTGACCGACGCCCCGGAGCGAGTCGTAGAGCGCGATCGTGGCGGGCTCCGGCGACGCGCGGAGCTCGCTGCGCAGGAGCTCGAACAGCCCCTCGTAGTGCTGTAGCGCCCGAACGCGCTGGCCAGCGGCGGCCCATGTGGCCATCAGCCGCCTGTGCGCGTCCTCGCGCAAATCGTCGACGAGCAGGGCGCGGCGATAGCACTCCGCCGCTTCCTCGGCTTGCTCGTCCCGCTCCAAGCGGGACCCCAACGCCATCCATGCCTCCACGTGGAGCCTTCGGAGCCGGTCGCGGTGCTCATCGACCCAGTGACCCGGAGTCTCCCCCTCGAGCAGCTCTCCGCGCCACAACGCCAACGCCGCCCGCAGGTGGTCCGCGTCGTCGCGGGCTTCCTTGACCGACTGCTCGAACACGGTCGCATCGAGTCGACTTTGGACCCGAGGGGCCAGCCGATAGCGGTCTCCCTCGAGCACGATCCACTCGGGCTGTCCGAGCGATTTCCTCAGGTGGTGCAGGGCCACGTGGAAGCTGTTCTTCATCCTGCCGGGTGGACTGTCGGGCCACAGCGCCTCGCCGAGGCGGTCACGCGTGACCCCGTCCGGGTGGAGCAACAGGAAAACGAGGGCCTCCTTCGGCTTGGCCCAGCTCCAGCGATCCGGGTCGTAGGCCTCGCCGCGCACATGCGCCTCGAAGGACCCGAGGGCGCGGACGTCCAGATCGGCGGCCGCGGCGACGAGTGTGGCTCCGCAAGGGGCCGACAGGATCGAGTCGTCGACGGAGGGTCGCGGCGTGCCTTGGTCAGGTGGGACCGTGTCCGGGATCGCGCCGTAGACACGATCCGGGGCCAGCGCCCGCCCGTCGCGCCACGCCGCGGCCCACGCCTCCTCACCGGCTGCCGCCTCGAACGCCGGGAGCTCGGCCATCAGGCGCCGCTCGTTGATGGGGAAACGTGCCGCGCCCACTGCTTCGCGCAGGGCCTCGGCAGCGCCCAGGACACGCGCGGCCTCCACCGCCCGCCCTCCTCGCCCGAGAATCTCGCCCAGGTAGTCGAGAGACGTGGCGATGAAGAAGTGCGAGGGGTCACGACGCAGCTCTTCCAGCGATTCCCGCACCAAGGCCTCCGCCCGGTCCAGCTCCCCTCGGTGGAGGTGCACCATTCCCGCATTCTGCAACGAGATGCCCAGCTCCCTGGGCGTACCGAAGAGCCGTGCCAGCCGAATGGCCTCTTCGTTTTCGCTCAGCGCGTCGTCGAGGTCGCCGCGGTGCAGGGCCATCGTCCCCAGCAGGAGACGACAGAGTCGGTGGCCATACAGATCGCCGTTGGCTTCGAACCAGGAGGCTGCGCGTCGGCAGGGCTCCACGCCCTCCTGTGAGGCGACCTGACCGTGGACCATCCCGAGGTACGTCTGCCCATACGCTTCCAGTCTGTAGTCGCCGGCGACCCGTGCCAGCTCCACGCATTCCTCGAGATGCGGCCGAGCCTCCGCAGGGCGCGCCTGGAGCGCGAGCAGGAAGCCGCGGGCGAACAGGAGCACCGCCCGGTCCCTTCCTGGTTCCCCGGCTTCGGGCAGGGCAAGAGCCGCTGCGGTCCACCCGTCGGCTTCGGTCCAGTGTCCGGTCGAATACCAGAACCAACGCAAGGACCCTACCAGGCGCACATGCGACCTCGGGTCGTGTGCGTGCGTCCAGGTCAGGGCCTGGCGGAAGTTGTCGATGTCCGGAAGGAGCCGGTGGATCCAGTGCGTTCGGTCCCGGCTCAGGAAATGGGGATCGGCCTCCACGGCAGCGTTCACGAAGAAACGTGCGTGGCGCTCCCGGACGACGTCGCGTTCCCCGGTCTCGAGAAGCTTTTCCGCGGCGTACTGTCGCACGGTCTCGAGAAGGCCGTAGCGCGCTGCGCCCTGATGCTCTCTCACGGTCACGAGGGAACGGTCGACGAGGCGCGCGAGCGTATCCAGTATGTCGTGGGGGGGCACCGACCCTCCCGCCCCGACGTCCTCGATGGCGTCCAGCGTCGCGCTGCCGCGGAACACCGCCAGCCGCCTGAACAGGGCCCGAGCGTCGTCCAGGAGCAGGTCGTGGCTCCAATCCATCGCGGCGCGCAAGGTGCGGTGTCGGGCGATGGAGGTCCGGCTGGACGAAGACAGGATCTGGAAGGCGTCGTCCAGGCGGTCCCGTATCTGGGCGGGCGTCAGGACACGGACCCTCGCCGCGGCGAGCTCGATGGCCAGCGGGATTCCGTCCAGGCGCCGGCAGATGTCGGCGACCGCGCCCACGTTGTCCGCGGTGACGGTGAAGTCCGGCGAGACGTCACGAGCTCTCTCGACGAACAAGCGTACCGACTCCGAGTCCCCCACGACTTCGAGAGCATCGGACGGCGGGAGGTCGAGCGCGGGCACCAGCCAGGAGCGCTCGCCCTGGACGGCCAGGGGCTCGCGGCTCGTGGACAGGACGCGAAGGGCGGGGCAGGAGCGCAGCAGGTGGTCCGTCAGCTCGGCCACCGCCTCGACCAGGTGCTCGCAGTTGTCGAGGACGAGAAGCAGATCGCGCCCCCCGAGGAACCGGGCCAGGGACACGGCATCCGGCGAGCGCACGTAGTCCGGGTCGCCCAGGGCCTCTGCGACCGCCGCCGCCACCAGCCTCGCGTCCTTCACCGGCGCGAGCTCGACCCAGACGATGGGCCGGGACGGCGTGCCTCGTGAGATTCTGACGCACAGGGCCGCGGCGAGCCGCGTCTTGCCGCTTCCGCCGGCGCCGGTGAGCGTCAGGAGGCGGGAGCGCGCCAGGAGGTCCTCGAGGTCCCGGAGCTCGCGGCCGCGACCGACGAACGTGGTCAGGTCGACCGGCAGCAGGTTGTGCCCTTCAGACCCCGGTTGTTCGGCCGTTGCGCTCAAGGGGAGGGTGGTCAAACGCCGACGGGAGGGGCCCGGCCCGGGCCCCTCCCGCGAACGAATGATGGAATGTTGCGTCGACGGTCGGTCGGGTCAATCCTCACCGTCCGCTGCCGGCGGGAACGGGGCTCGAGGGTCGGCGCGGACCCTCTGTCCGAGGTCGTCGGCGCAGCAGGCCTCGGCTTCGGCCAGGACGCGCTCGACCCACGCGGCCGACGCCCTCGACGCGACAACGAGCGCAGGGCGCTCCCACCCGAGTCCCTCGATCAGGGCCCGGAGCCAGGGACCGGTATCCAGGTCCGGGCTCGGCGCGGCCGACACGACCCGGCACGATTCGGCCAACGCCCGGAACAGTGGTGTCTCGACCGCCGCCGCCGGATCCTCGTCCGTCAAGAGGAGAACCGGGGGGCCCTGGCCGGCGCAGACGTAGCGCGTCTCGACGTCGCCGACCTGCACCAGGGCCTCCACCGGTGCCCTTCCGCTCATCGCAACCGCCAGACGTACCCGTTGATGGGCAGACCCGCGATCGGTTGCGCCACGATCATGCGACCCGCTTCGGCCATCCTCGACTCGAAGCGCAAGCCCGGCGTCTCGTCCGACGTGTAGATGAAGTTCCAGGGTTCGGGGACGCCGAACCCGTAGGTGCCGTGGTCCGCCAGCGTCGTCCGGCCCACGATCTTCGGGCCGGTCGGGAGGATGACCATCGACTCGACGTCGAGCGTCTGCGTCCAGCGGGAGCCGCCGTTCCTCACCAGCTCCATCACGCCGCCGATCAGATACCGGTGCGCCGTGTGCGTCACGCCCGTCGGGTCCGTCCACGTGGTGTCAGGCAGGGCGACCTGGGGTCGGAAGCCTCCCCCAGCCGGATCCTCGATCGGGCTCAGGTCGAAGACCATCCGATCGCCGGGAACGGCGTACACCCGGATGGTAGCCTCTCCCTGCTTCCCACCGCTCCGCGCGAAGACCCGCGTCGTCCCGGACCTGAGGGTCATGAGGAGCCCGTCCGCTTCGATGGTCGCCACCGAGGGGTCTTCGACGGCCCAGGTCACGGGCTGACCGGGCAGCTCGGCGCCGTTCGGCCCCAGGACGGCAGCCGTGAATCGGAACGCGGATCGCTCCCAGGCGCCCGTCTGGCGCGGCGTCACCACGACGTACCCGACCTGACCGGCGTTCCGGACCGTGAGCGTTGCCTTCGCCGACGCGCTCCCGGCCGTGGCCAGGATCTCCGCCGTACCCTCGCGCAGGCCGGTGACCTGTACGCTGGAGCCGCTCCCCGACACCGAGACGACGGTGGGAGAGAAGTTGGACCACGTCGCGGGCACGTCGGGGATCCATGACCCGTCGGCACCCCATGCATGGACGGTCAAGGTGACGGTGCTCCCCGTCGCGACCACGAGGGTCTCCGGGTGCATCTCCATGCGGATCACCACCAGCCGCGGGGTCACGGTCACGGGGGCCGAAGCCTCCAGACCTCCCGACCGCGCGACGATCGTCGTGCTCCCGGCCAGATGACCGGAGACCATGGCGTGCCCCGGCACGTCGATCGCCGTGACGGTCGCCGTCTGCGGGGCCGGGCTCGACCAGGTGACCGATGGTCCCTCGATCACCGATCCGTCCGCCGCCCGGAGGACGGCTCTCACGGCCGCCTGGTCACCCTCCGACAGGGCCAGCGACGACGGACTGACCTCCAGCGTCGCAGGCACGGGCTCGGTGGCGGTGACGGTAAGCTCGATCCCCATCTCCAGCCCCGCCCCCCGTGCCACGATCGTGGCGACACCTGATTGGACCCCCGTGATCACGGCCGTCCCGTTGGCGGGGCCTGCCTGGACCGACGCGAGCCAAGGCCGCTGGCTGCTCCAGGTGATCTCGTGACCTTCCACGACCTCGCCGTCCGCCGTCAGCACCGCCGCGTACAGGGTCAGTTGCTGCCCGACGCGCACGGTCGGAGACGTCGGCGTGATCACGACCGTCGCCGGTACCGGCGGCGCTTCGGTCACCGACAGCCAGACAGAGCCCGATCGCCCAGCGACCGCCGCCGTGATCCGCGCGCTTCCGACGCCTGTTGCGCGGACCAGCGCGGTGGAGCCCTGCCCCGTCAGGACGGCCACCGCGTCGTCACCGCTGGTCCATGCCACCGACGTGCCCGGCACCGCCGAACCGTCGACCCGACGAGCCGTGGCCGTGAATCGGATCGTATCGCCCACGACCACGGAGCGGTTTTGTGGGAGCACTTCCACGATCCGCACATCGCCGTCCCCGATCCCCGCCGGACCGCCGTCGCAAGCCACCGGCGACAGGGCGAGCGCAAGCAGTAGCGCCCTCACCGACCCTCTGTTCTCCAAGCTCCCTTTCCTGGCACCCATCCTCGTATCCTCCCATCTATGCGTTCACCGGTTCCCGATTCGATCTCGGCAGCCGGGGGCGGACCACGTCCGCGTGGAGGAAGGGTGGCGCCTGGCGATTACGTGGCGCTTAACGGAGACGTTCGGCGGAGGCTACCGCGCCCGCTCCAGCCTGCTGCGCACCTCCTCGATCCAGTTGAGCTCGACCTGGACCTCGGCTCTCCCCGCCTGGGCCGGGCGGAGCAGGAGGAAGCGACCGTCCGGCGCCATGTCCCAGCTCTGGTCTCCGTACACGTCCAGGCTGAACGGACCGGAGAAGATCGTTCGGGGCGCCGAGCGCTCCAGCGTCTCCCCGGCCGGCTCGAGGTCGACGGCCTCGACACGATCCCGGTTGCGGTAGTAGAGGTGGCGCCCGTCCAGCGACCAGATCGGCTCGGTCCCCCCGTCGTCGCTGACCCGGAAGCTCGCGTCCATCGCGGGCCACGGCCGGACGTAGACCTCCTGCTGTCCGGTCTCGTCGGACTGGTACGCCACCCAGCGCCCGTCCGGAGCGAAGCGGGCCGCACGCTGGATCCCGGGGATGCGGATCCGCCGGCTCTCGCGGCTCTCGAGGTCCAGGAAGAAGAGGTCGTTGAGGTCGGTGGCGTCGTGCTCGTTGCCGCTCCCGAGCGTGGCGCCGTAGTAGGCGAGCGAGCCGCCGTCCGGGCTGACGGACGTGGGCCAGGCGTCACCGCCTTCGAGGGCGAGGAGCGTGTCCGGGGCGCGGCTCCCGTCCGCCATCTGGATCACGAGGCCGCCTTCCGGACGGTTCTCCCGCGACATGAACACGCGCCGACCGTCCAACGACCACACCGGCTCGCTATTGCCGGCGAGGGGGACGGTAGCGCCCATAGCGAGGTCGACGATGGCGATGCCGTCGAGACGGTCGACCCCCGCCGCCATCCGGTCTCCCCGCGGGGAGACGCGCGGCCAGCGGTACGAGCCGGCCGGGATTCCCACGGGCGTGACGACGCCCGCGACCGTTACCCACACCGGCTCGAGGATCGCGTAGGCGTTGCCGCCGATCCACGCCACGGAGCGGGCGATCCGAGTCCTCCCCAGGGGCGGAAGCGCGATCGCCTCACCGATGGGCTCGAGACGCTTCAGGTCGAAACGTGCAGCGCGAAACTGGCTCGAGCGACCGTAGACGAGAATGTCGTCGACGAACGTGGCCACGTCGGCGTCCACCTCGAGACGCCTTCGGCCGGTCGCGTCGGCCTCGTAGACCTCGACCCGGTGGGCGGTCCGACCGTCCACGTTGAGGACGATCCGCCCGTCGGGGAGGAGCCCCACGTCCCCGATCCGCTCTCCGGCAGCCTTGTCCGCAGGGACCAGGAGCGTCGGCGTGCCGCCGCCGGCCGGGAGCGCCCACAGGCCCCTGGACCCGGCGACAAGGATCCGTCCGTCGGGGTCCCATGCGGCGGCGTAGATGTCCCAATGGCTCTCCGGGAGGGAGGCCACATGGCTCGGGATCCCCTCCTCCAACGACATCCGCCACAGCTCGGAGACGCGGAAGAAGCCCACGTCCCCGCCATCGGGCGAGAAGAAGGCCCGCTCGCCCTCGACCCGGGTGACTTCGAACGATCCCAGGTCGCGCAGGTAGAGGTAGGGGCCGCTCGAGTGCATGACGCTGAACGCGACGTGGCGGCCGTCCGGCGCCACCGTTGGACCGAACAACGGTCGGTAGGCGTCGGGCTGCGCGGGGGCGACGAACGTCGAGTCGGTCGGGCCCAGGACCGCGAAGCGCAGGACCCGCGCGTCATCGAGCCCGTTCGACGCGGTGCGGGGCACCGCTACGGCGGCCGTGACCCCGATCGCCGCGACCGCGAGGGCGGCCCACGAGCGGGGATCCCGGAGCCAGTCGCGCGTGAGTGCCGACCCTCGGCCGGCCGCGTACCCTCCGTCACCCTCCGCGTAATGCGGGTCCCGGAGCGCAGACGCGAAGTCACGCGCGCTCTCGAACCGGTCCGCCGGGAGCTTGTGGAGCGCCTTGGCCAGCGCGGCTTCCACGTTCTGGGGGACGGTCCGGCGCAGCTCCCTCACCGGCCGTGGCACGTCGGTCACGATCTTCATGATGATCGCTTGCGCCGACGACCCCGTGTGCGGGGGATCCCCCGTCAGCATCTCGTACAGGACGCTGGCCAGGGAGTAGACGTCGGACCGGCGCGTGAGGTCCTTGTCCGCCGTCGCCTGCTCGGGGCTCATGTAGTGCGGGGTGCCCAGGCTCAGGCCCGTTTCCGTCATCCGCCCGCCCGCCGCCGCGCTCACGGCGAGGGCGATGCCGAAGTCCGCGACCATGGGTCGCCCGTTGGCGAGCAGGATGTTCTCCGGCTTGATGTCCCGGTGGATCACGTCCTGCGCGTGCGCGTGGTCCAGGGCGTCGGCGATCTCGGTGGCAACTCGCACCGCCTCCTCGACGCCGAGCTGGGTTTCCCGATCGAGTCGCTGGCGGAGCGTCTCCCCGTCGATGTACGGCATCACGTAGTAGAGGAATCCGCCCGCGGTGCCCGAGTCGAACAGGGGAAGGATGTTTGGGTGCTGGAGCGATGCCGTGGTCTTGATCTCCGCCACGAACCGTTCGGCGCCCAGGACGGCGGCGAGCTCGGGCTTGAGCACCTTGAGCGCGACCCGGCGGTCGTGCTTGAGGTCCTCGGCCAGATAGACGGTCGCCATGCCGCCGGCGCCGAGCTCGCGCTCGATGCGGTAGCGGTCCGACAGGGCTTCGGCGAGGGAGTCGTTCACGAGGTGATCGACGGAACGTGGACGGTGGAGGCGCGCCCAAGGTAGCGCACGGAAACGAGCCGCGGCCAGCGCGTGCCGTGGGGGGGCCGACCGAACCGGGCGCCCGCTCGAGGGTAGGCGATTCCGTTCGAGCCCCGAATCCCGTGTAGGAGACCCCATGACCCCGTTCCGGCCCGCGTTCCGGCGCATGCCCCTGCTCGCTGTCTCCGTCCTGTCGGCGTGCGGGGGCCCGGAAGGTGGATCGGCTTCGGCGGGTGGCCTGCCCGTGGCTGCCGCCGATCTCCACTGCTGGATTCGCGAAGGGTCCCCACCGTCGTCGGAGCGGCCGAGCCCGCTCGGGGAGACCGTGCTGACACTCGGAGATTGGCACGGCAAGCTGTGCTACGGGCGTCCCTCGGCTCGGGAGCGGCAGGTGGCTGGCGGCCTGGTTCCATATGGTGAGCCGTGGCGGCTCGGCGCCAACGAGGCCACAACGCTCCTCGTCCCGTTCCCGGCGCGCATTGGAAGCGTGGCCGTGGCGCCTGGGGCCTACACCCTTTACGTGACGGCCGGGGAAGGCGCTTGGCGCGTCTTTGTCAACGGCGCCACCGAGCGTTGGGGCGTGCCGATCTCCGAGGAGGTTCGATCCGCCGACGTCGGTAGCTTCGACGCGCCCGTGACGACCCTGGAGGAGCCCGTCGAGACCCTGACGGCCTCGTGGGCGAATCGGTCGGATCGGGCCGGTGACCTCGCTTTCGAGTGGGGCGACATGCGCGTCGTGATCCCCGTCGAGCGCGTCGAAGGCTAGACGCCGCTCGAGGTGCGCCCCGCGAGCCTGGTGGCGAAGGCTCCGGGGGCGGGCTTGCCCGTGCCGTTGGCGGGGCCCACTCTCCGACCCGCCCCCGATCGACCTTGCCCGAGGATGTCGCGATGACTGGCCCAGCGCGCCGAACGCTCCTGATGCTCGTCCCGCTCACCCTGGCCACGGCGGCCCCGCTCCGCGCGCAGGCGGATCCGCGCCTCGAGCGCTTGAAGGACGAGGCCCTGGAGATGGTCCAGTCCCGTGCCAAGCAGGTCCAGGTCATCGTCGACATGCTCTTCTCGTTCGGGGAGCTCGGCTTCCAGGAGTTCGAGACGCAGAAGTACCTCACCGGGATCCTCGAAGAGAACGGCTTCGACATCCAGCTCGGCGTGGCCGGTATGCCCTCGGCCTGGACCGCGCGCTGGTCGAACGGCTCCGGTCGGCCCGTGATCGCCCTGGGCTCGGACGTGGACGGCATCCCCCAGTCGAGCCAGAAGCCGGGGGTCGG
>QJYK01000334.1 GCA_003248075.1 Gemmatimonadota bacterium
CTGCGGAAGTGGTCTCGGCGAGCGACGGATAGTTCGAGACCATGGGGATGCGCAGCGTGGCGGGCCGGGGCATCGACGAGAGCGACCGCGCCGACGACGCCCGTGTGGTCGTGGTGAATGAGGCTTTCGCCCGCCGCTTCTGGCCCGGTGCGGACCCTTTGGGGCGAGAGGGCGATCAGGGTCGTGGGTCCGCCACGGTGATCGGAGTCGCCGAGGATGGTCGTTATCGCGACCTGGACGACCACGACTACCCGGTGGCGTACTGGCCGCCGGAGCAGTGGCGTCAACCGTCCGTCGCCGTCCAGTTGCGGTTCGCGGCTCCGGGACGGCGGCCCCGGACGCGGACATGAGGGCCGCGTTCCGTCGCGTCGCCCGCGACCTGCCGTTCGATTCGCCACGGTCCCTCGAGGAGCACATGAAGGCGTAGACCTTCGTTCAGCGGGTCGCCGCGACCATGATCGCAGCTTTCGCGCTGCTCTCCCTCACGGGTGAGTCTCAGGTGTCGCTCCTGCGCCTCTGCGCGCGCGTGCGGATCCGGGCTCGGGTCGCGGACGACCCCTGCCTCGGCGAGCCCAAGAGATCGGCGACCGCGATCCCGCAAGTGCGCCATGCACCGGTTGTGGGCGACACGCATCACGAAGGTGCGCTCGGAGCACTCACCCCGAAATCGGGGAAGCGCGCCCCACAGCGCGAGCAGGATCTCCTGCACCAGGTCGTCGCGATCTCCCGTGTCGGAGGCGTAGCCGCCCGCAAGCCGGGAAAGGGCCGGCCCGCATTCGGCCAGCACGGCCTCGAGCGTTGCGGTCGTGCTGTCGTCGGGTGGTGGGCGGTGCTCTGGCAAGAGACGTCGCTACGGGGCCGGCGCGGACGAAAACCCGGTGCTTCCCCTCAGTGTGGTCGGAGCGCGGAAACCTTACACCGGGCGGTCACCGACCTCCGTACGAGATCCGGAAGATTCGGTTCCCTGCGTCGTCGGACATCAGAAGGGAGCCGTCCCCGGCTTGCTGGACATCCACCGGCCGACCCCAAACCTCCTTCTCGTCGTCGTCGCGCACGATGAACCCGGTCAGGAAGTCCTCGGGCGGGCCGGAGGGACGCCCCTCCGCGAACGGGATGCGAACGAGCGAGTAGCCCATGAGGTCCAGCCGATTGATGGACCCGTGCAGCGCGACGTACGCGCTGCTTCGGTACTCTTCGGGAAAGCGCGCGCCGCTGTAGAAGGTCAGACCCATGGGCGCGGCATGCGCTGGGAGCAGCACGTCGGGCACGAGCGTACGCGCCACCAGATCCGGGCGGGCGCCGTTGAGGATGGGCTCGGGGTGCGGACCGATGTACGCGTACGGCCAGCCGTAGAAGCCGCCGTCCACCACCGCGGTCACGTAGTCCGGCGCCAGCTCGTCGCCCAGGTGGTCCCGCTCATGGACCGCCGTCCACAGGTCGCCCGTCTCCGGATGGAAGGCCAGCGCCACGGGGTTACGCAGGCCTCCGGCGAGCACACGATGGTTGGAGCCGTCGAGGGCGTACTCGTTGATCGCCGCCCTGCGAGGATCGTCGCCGGGCATCGCGTTCGTGGCCGAGCCGACCGCCACGTACATCTTCCCGCCGTCCGGTGACAGGATCAGGTTGCGCGTCCAGTGGTTGAAGCCGCGCGTCCGGCTCACGTCGATTCCCAGACGCTCCGCGGTATCGTGATCGAGCGCGTCACTGCTGACCGGCAACTCCACCAAACGCTCCGGTGCACCCCGTGCGTGGAGCTGGCCCGCAACATAGGAGAACCGAACGACCGCATCGTTGTCGCCGACATAGAGAAAACCTTGCCCGAACGCCATCCCGTACGGTCGATCGAGGCCGGTCGCGAACATCTCCCTCACGTCCGCCCTTCCGTCGCCGTCCGCGTCCCGGAGGACGACGATTCGCCCCGCCCGACTCTCGGCAACGAAGACGTCTCCGTTGGGGGCGACCGCCAGACGACGCGGTCCCTCGAGGTCCTCGGCGAACACGTCCACCCGGAATCCGGGTGGCACGACCAGCGCCGCGTCCGCTGGCTGTGCGACGATGCGGGGGGCGGCCCGGTTCCAGGGTGTCTCGAAGGGCTCGGGCAGCTGCTGAACGGCTACCACGAGCACGAGGGCGACGGCCGACACGGGACGCTCTTGTGCGCGCTTCCGGGCGAGGTCAGCCCGATCCGAGCGAGTACTCGACGTGGAGCAGGGGCGCCGCTCCCGGAACCCCGTCGTACGCCTCCGCCGTCCGCCTGCCGGTCCCTGTGATGATGATCGCCAGCGAGTTGCCGCTGGCCCAGAGCGGACGGTTGACGATCTCCTGGATGATCGTGCGCAGGTCCGGTGTCTGCTGGTCCGGTCCCGCTTCGGACTTCGTCGTCCACGGCACCGGGACCCAGGGAACGGAGGCGGCGGTCCTGCCTCGCGTCGAGATGTTCCCGGCCGTGCCGGCGAAGGTGGCCGCGTGGTCGGCGGCCTCCCCCTGGATGAGGAGCGACGTCGCCTCGGTCTGGACCTCGTCCACCTGGAACTGGATGGTCGCGTTGGTGATCGTCGCCCCCCTCGGGATGGCCACGCCGTTGAAGCGCATCCCGACCGTCTGATCGCCGCCATCGTAGACGAGCTCCAGGTCGCTGCTCGCCAGGCGCATCCCGCCGGTCGCCTTCTCTTCCGCGTCGTCGGTGCTGGCCGACACGCGCATGTCGATCGAGAACGACCCGCCCGTGGAGGTTCCCAGCACCGGCCCGTGGGCCGCGCTCTGCACGGTCACTCCGGGGGAGGCACCGGTCGCGGCGACCGGGGTCACCTCGAAGACGATGAGGGCGCCTTCGTCCTCGGCGACGAGGGTGTAGGTGTCCGTGGTCGCGCCACCGATGGGCTGGCCGTCCCTGAGCCAGCTCAACTGAGAGGCTCCCTCCGCGTCACCGTCCAGGTCTCCGAACGTGTAGTGTCCGGTCAGCTCCTCTCCCACCACCGCGGCCCCCGTGATGGTCACGTCGCTCGCCGTCGGCACGAAGTTGAAGTCCGGGTCGAGCTGGTAGTCCACGTGCAGGAGCGGAGCGGCTGCCGCGACACCGTCGTACGATTCAGCGGTCCGCTTGCCCGTGCCTGTGACGATGACCGCCAGCGCGTTTCCACTCGCCCACCCCGACCGACTCACGATCTCCTGGATGACGGGTGCGATGTTCGGCGTCCGCTGGTCCAGGCCCGCCTCTCCCAGCGTGGACCACGGTGCCGGAGCCCAAGGCACCGAGGCCGTCGTCCGGTTCCTCGACGAGATGTTGCCACCGCTACCCGAGAAGGCGGCGGCGTTGTCCGTCGCCTCCCCCTGGATGGAAAGGGAGGTGGCCGCGGTGGAGACCTCGTCGGTCTGGAACTGGATGCTCGCGTTCAGGATGATGGCGCCGGCCGGGATATCCACGCCCACGAAGCGCATCCCCACGGTCTGGTCGCTCCCGCCATCGACCACCAGCTCCAGGTCGCTGCTCGTGAGGGACACCCCTCCCGACGCGCCCTCCTCGCCATCGTCGGCGCTTTGAGCCACGCGCACGTCCACCGAGACCACGCCTTCGGGAACGATCGTAATCGTGGTGTGGTCCGAAGCCTGCTGCCCACCGGCGTCCATCACGGTGGCCGTGATCGTGTGGGCACCGGCCGACAACGTGCTCGTCTGCACCGATCCGCCCGTGCCCAGGGATCCACCCGGGTTCGCGCTCCACACCACTGCGGCTGTCAGATCGCCGTCCTCGATATCGCTGGCCGTCGCGGAGAAGGTGACGTTCGTCCCCTCCGTGAACGTCGAGCCGGCCGGCGGACCCGTGATGGTTACGCTCGGCAGCCCGTTCCCCGAGAACGAGGGCAGGGCGAACTCGTACGCCATACCGTCGTTCTCGTTCGGGTTCGAGTCGTTGTCCACGCCCCGGGCCACGACCCAAAGGCTCATGGCTCCCGGGTTGATGCTGCTCGGCGCGTACGCGAGTCCCGCGGGCTTCCTGGGGCTGGCCGCCGAGATATCGATCGTGCGCAGCAGCGTCCCCGTCGTGGTGAGGTGGAACACCACGCCGGCCGGCTTGCCCACTGCGTACAGGTGGCCGTAGTCCGAGTCGTAGGCGATGCCCTCGGGGTCGTCGAGCCCGAAGCCCTGGGTGTCGAAATGCGTGACGACGTCGTCGGTGCCATCGAAGACCCCGTTGGGCCCCGGCGCTACGCGGTAGATCTCCCGGTTCACTCCGTCGACCACGAACAGCACCTCGTGATCGCTGTCGTAGGTAACACCCTCGGGATCGTTGCTCCCGAACACCCCGGTGCGGAAGGAGGTCACGATGTCGTCCGGAGTTCCGTACAGCCCATCGTCGCCGGGGTCGACCTCGTAGACGGTCCGGGTTCCGGTGTCGTCCGAGATGAAGACGTGTCTGTTCGTCGGGTTCCAGGTGATCCCCGTGGGCTCGTCCGAGAACCCCGTCGTCGTCGTCGTCGCCTCGAGACCCCCGGTGCGGGTCATACGGAACAGGTTCACCCCGGTGAAGATCGACATCTCGTTGACTTCCGAGTCGCTGATCAGCATCTGATCGAACTGACCCAGATAGGTGATCCCCGCCGGATCCGGGCTCGACGGAGAGAAGCGCCAGGTCTCCACGGTCTGGATCAGCGATCCGAGCTCCACGGCGGGCAGCGCCGTTGTGGGAACGGCCAGGGCCAGCTCCACCACGCGCCCGTCGCCGCGTTTTCCGGCTCCCATGCCTGCCGGACCGCCGTCGGCGATGAACAGATTCAGCTCGGAGGGTTCGTCCGTGTTGTCGCTGCTGGGCGCGAAGGTCATGCCCTGTGGGTCCGAGAGCGCGAACTCGGACAGGTCGCGCGCCCGCACCACCTCGCCCGCCTCGGTGAGCTCGTAGAGCGTCCGGGAGGCGGGATCCAGGACCTGCAGCCGCCGTCGCGATGGGTCGAAGGCCAGGCCGCGCGCGGCGCGGAGGCCTGCGTCCGTCAGGTCGATCTCCGAGTTCCCGTCTCGAGCGAAGCCTCCGCGCGCGTCGGGCTCCAGCCGGACGATACGCGGCCCGGCCGCGTCGAGGACGAAGAGTCGGCCGCTGGCCGGGTCGATCGTCAAGCCCTGGGGATCCCTCAGCCCGAAGTCACCGACGTCCACGCTCTGGACGTTCGCCCCGTCCGGGGTGCCGTCCGTGCGCGCGCGCATCACGATCAACCGGCCGCTCTCGGGCTGCAGCATCAGGAAGCGGTTCGTGCCACCGTCGAACGTCGTGTTGACCGGATCGCTCACGCCCGTGGGGACGCGGACGGCCTCGGAGCGAGGCTCACCCAGGCTCATCACACGTAGGTCGGTGGCCGCTCCTGTGAAAGACTCGAGCGGAGGCGCCACCACCAGGAGGGCATCCGCTCGGGGCGAATAGGCGAGGCCGGCTGGGCTGGTGGTGCCCAGGTCGCCCGGCTCGATCACCCTCGCGAGCCGGAGCTCTCCTGTGGGAACCTGCGGTGCGCCGGTCTCCAATTCGGGCCTAAATGGCTCGACCTCGCATCCGGCGGTGAGGGCGCCGGCGAGCACCACACCCAAGAGCAGTGCGCGGGACGCCACGCCCGCGCTCCCGTCCTGACTGGGGACACGCCTCCGCCCGTTGCGGCCCAAGAGGGCAGCATCGAGACGAACGTTGGGGTCCAACACGGGCAGTCCATAACTGGGGGGTTAGGCTCGCGGCAAGATCCGACGTTCGTCGTGAATGTGCAAGGCTTGTCGTTTGGACGACTTCCCGGTTCGCGATCCGCGCCGTTTCCGAGGCGCCCGCTAACGCACCCGCGTCACGTACGAATCCCCCGTGACCATCCTCACCACACGACCGGCCTCTTCCACGAAGCGGACAATCTCACCGACGGGGCCTCCACCGGTCGGTGCCACCATCCGGAAAGTCCCGTCCCCGAGGGGCTCGAGCCGGGTCGGGGCGATGTTCGGCGCCCACGGATTCATCGTCACGAGCCGCTCGTTCATAACCAGCACGCGCGTCTCCCCGCCGCGTCCACGGTACACCCCGGCGAAGCGCTCCCACGACGGGTTCCACGCGGCGACGGGGGGCGCCACCGCGGTGGTGGACGCGACCGCCTCTCCCACGGTGCTCATAAGCTGCTCTGCAATCTGAGCGGGGTTCGAGTCGTTCGTGTTCGTGAGCACGATGACGCCCACCCTCGAATCGAGCTGGATCGTGGTATTCGTGGTGTAGCCCGGGTACCCCCCTCCATGGCCCACGTAGAGCTTGCCATCGATACGTCGCACGCTGAAACCGATCGCCTGCCCACTCGTCCACGTGTTCTCGAGCATGCGCACGCGATGCATCTCCCGGAGCGATGCCGTGCTCAGGAGCCGGTTACCGCCGCGCGCGCCCATCCGGAACTGCGCGGATACGAATCGTGCCATGTCCTCGACCGTCGAGGTGAGCCCCGTGGCGGCAGCCATGCCGCGCGCATCGACAAACGGAAAGATCTCGCGAGAGCCGTCGGGCATCCGCGAGCCATACCCTGTCGCGAGCTTCGGGTCGGGCCGATCGACGCTGGACGCGCCCATGCCGAGCGGGCCGAAGATGTTCTGTTGCAGATAGTCCGCCCACCGCATGCCGCTGACATGCTCCACCACCATGCCCGCGATCGTGTAGGCGAGATTCGAGTACTTCCAGCGGACCTCGGGTGAGAAGGGTGCCCGCCGGTCCGGCATCAGTGCCCGGATCTCCTCGGCCGTCGGGAAGTCGAGGTCCGTCCAGTGCGGTCCCGCCTCGCGCGGGAGCCCCGAGCTGTGCGTGAGCAGGTGCTCGATCGTCACCGGAGGATCGTCGGCAGCCGCGTGCTCGAACGTGAACCACGGAAGGTAGTCGGTGACCGGGTCGTCCAGTCGGATCCTGCCCTGCTCCCGGAGCTGCATGATCGCCGTCGCAGTGAACAGCTTGCTGTGAGACGCCATTCGGAAGCGCGTATCGGTCGTCATCGGCCGACCGGACTCGACGTCCGCGTGCCCGAAGCCCTCGGCCCAGACCAGGTCATCGCCGGAAACGACACCGACGACGACGCCCGGTAGCCCTCGGATCTCGATCTGGCCATCGAGCCACGCGGAAAAGAGGCCGATCTGCGCCCGCACCTCGGGATCCGCGGCGGGCGACTGCGCGCTCGCGAGGGTCGGTGCGGCGGCGGTCAGGATCGTGAGAGCCGCCCTGGTCAGGATGCCCAGCTCGGACGACCGGTTCACATGACGGTTCGGTGCGCACATGGAGCTGCCTCGCGGGTGGGAGACTTCCAGGCACCTCCGGGAAGAGGTCCTGGCGGGTCAAACTGGGAAGCCCCGACGCCGGAGGCCAGCCGTGGGGCCGGATCGCATCCGGCCCATGGGCGATCTCGAAACCCGGCCCCACCACTCGCGCGTAGGGCGCAGCGGGGCCCATGACGGGTCCGTCGCGTCCGCCCACGCGCCATTGCAGTCTGTGGCGACCGTCGGCACGCGACTGACAGACGGAAGGATCGACCAGGAAACGGGGGAGAAACCAGGATGACGGAGTCAGGGAACGATCCACAGGTCGAGGACGCCCCTGGAGGCCGCGAGAACTACAAGGTCGCAGGGGACAAGCTGCTGTCCACGATCAAGGAGCTGCTTCACCAGGGAAACGTCCGCCACGTCGTCATCAAGAACGACGAGGGTCGTACGCTCATCGAGTTTCCGGTCTCGATCGGAGTCGCCGGCGCGGTTCTCCTCCCGGTGTGGGCCGCGGTCGGAGCGGTCGCCGCGATCGTGACGCGGTGCACGATCGAGATCGAGCGGGAGCCCGAGGAACCGGACGCGAACGGCTGACGGCCAGGCGGCGGACGTGTCAGCCTCGGCCACCGAGGCGCATGCCCGATCACGTCTCATCCGATTCGACCCGCTTCCCCATCGATGACCAGCGTCAGCGAGTGACGTCGGCCTGGCCCATCCGCGCCGATCGCCTCATTGTGTGCGTCAGACTCACGGCCCGGGTGCAGCGTGATCGTTCCGAATCCCGCCACGGACACACCGCGGCCCCGTTCGTTCGTGGCCGAGCTCAAGCGCCGCAAGGTCGTGCGCGTGGGCATCGCGTACGTGGGCCTCGCGCTGGGCATGCTCCAGGTGGCCGACCTCGTCTTCTCGGCGTTCTTCATCGACGACGCGGTCTACGGCGTCCTGGTCATCGCCACGATGGCGAGCATTCCCGTGGTGCTGATCCTGGCTTGGATCTTCGACATCACGCCGAGGGGCATCGAGCGCACGCCGGACGAGGATCGGACGGATGACGCGACGAACTCGGGCACTCCCGCCCACCCGTTCACAGGGCAGCTCCTGGTGGCGGGAGCCGTCGTCATCCTGGCCATGGCAGGCATCGGCTGGCGCTTCATGCCGAACGACCACGTCGACCTGGTGGAGAACCGCATCGCGGTCCTGCCCTTCGAGAACCTCACCGGCGAGGCCGAGCTGGACGTCATGGGCGTCGTGGCGGCGGACTACATCGCCAACTGGCTCCTCCAGGTTGAGGGGTTCGAGTCGGTTGCGCTGAACGAGTCCCGGCGGCTTCTCGCCGCCCCGACGCCGGAGCACGCCGGTCTCACGCCCATCCAGGTGGTGTCCAGGGGGACGAAGGCGGCCGTAGTCGTCACCGGATCGTACACGGCCAGCGGCGACGACATCGTCTTCCACGCCACCGCCTACGACGCGGCGAAGGAGGAGGCCCTCTACTCCACCGATCCGATCCGCACGGACCGAGACGACCCTCTCGCCGACCTGGAGATGCTGCGCGAGGACCTCCTCGGGTTCGTGGGCATGCTGGGCGGGCACCTCGCGGCCGGCGCCGGGCTGGGCGGCATCCAGACCCGGGTGCCCACGTACGCGGCCTACCGGCAGTTCGCGGTGGCGCAGGAGCTCTTTCTGTCGGGCGACTGGCGTGGGGCGGCGGCGGCCTACGAGGCGGCGGCGGACCTCGACCCGACGTTCGCCCGAGCGGTGCTGCAGGCGGCCGTGTCCCAGCTCAACGCCGGAAACGTGCCGCAAGTGGTCCGCCTCGTCGAGCGATCGGAGTCGATGCGCGCCGATATCACCGAGAGCGATCGCGTGGCGCTGGATTGGATCGCCTCCGTGCTCCACGGCGACCTGCAGGGCGCATACACCTACGCCCGACGAGGCCACGGAATCGCTGGGGCGTCGACGACGGCGTACCTGGCCGGCACCGCGGCGTTGAGCGTCAACCGACCGGCGGAGGCCGTGGAGCTCTTCAAGGACTTCGACCTCGAGCGCGTGGGCCCTGTCTGGCCGCCTATCTGGGGGCCGTTCGCCGACGCCTATCACAGGTTGGGCCGTCACGGCACCGAGCTCCGCTTGATCCGTCGGGGGCGGGCGCAGCATCCGGAGAGTCAGGGCATTCGGGCGCGTGAGCTGACGGCGCTGGCGGCAGGCGGAAAAGGCGCCGAGCTCTGGGGGCACATCGACGACTTCGTCCTGGGCGGCCTGAACGACCCCCAGCTGTGGCGGATCGCCGACGAGCTCGAGGTCCATGGTGACCCCGACCGGGCCGCCGAGCTGGGCGCGCGTATCCTCACGCGCCAGGAATCGGCCTCGGAGGGCGAGCGGCAGTCGGCGGGCTGGACGCTATGGCGCGGCATCGGGCTCGTGCACGCCGGACGCGACGACGAGGCGGGCGCCATCTTCCGGGCCATGCTCGAGGCCAACCCCGACGATCCCTCAGCGCGGTACTGGACCGCCGTGCTCGCCGTCAGGCGTGGTGACCGAGCCGCCGCCGAGGAGACCATCGACTTCTTCGGTGCGAGACAGCGGCCGTACCAGCGGGGGCAGAACGTGCTGCGCCAAGCCCGGATCGCCGCGCAGCTCGGTGACGCCGAGCGCACCGTCCGCTTCTTGCGTCAGGCGGAGGAGCGCGGCGCGCAGGACTTCGAGAATCTCCACTCATCGCCGGTGTACCGGTCCATCCGCGACGACCCGGCGTTCCGGGAGTACATGAAGCCCAGGGGGTAGGACGTCGCCCCGACCACCTGGCGTCGCCGCGTCCCTCAGCGGTTGAAGCAGCCCGAGAAGTTGGGGTTCGCGTTCTCGTCGTCGGGGACGATGAGGTCGGTGTCTGTGCCGTACTGCCGTACCTCGCGATAGAACCCCACCGGGAAGACCGTGTCGGCGCTCCGGCCGTACTGCCGGACCAAGCGCCGCATGTCGCCCAGGCGGTGCGCCGTGGCGAACATCCAGCGGGCCCGCTCGGAGAACAGAAGGTCCACGCGCCCGTCCAGGGTGCCGGGGTCGCTCAGGTCGCCCAGCTCCAGGGTAGCGCGCAGGTCGTTGAGCTTGGTCAGCATCAGGTCGACGTCGCCGGCGTGCAGCGCCGCCTCGGTCTCGATGAGGCGAGCCTCGATGCCGCTGGCCAGCACGATGTCGTCTTCGGCGGAGTCGTACTTCGTCAACTGGTAGTGGGGGGTCTGATTGTCGGCCCCGGTGCCGCCGTCGAAGAGCCACGTCACGCGGGCGTCCGGCTCGCTTCGGAACGGCAGGCCGTTGCCCCCCTCCCGGTCCGAGAGCGACCAATCGCGGGAGAGGCGGGTCCTGGTGAAGACCTGGTTCTCCTGCGACGGGTCGGCGCCGTCCTTGTATCGGATGAGGTGCTCCCACGTCGTGGGCACGCCGGAGGCCCGACTCGCCGCCTCGTCGTAACGACCCAGGTTCAGGAGCGCCCGGGCCGCACCCACCGCCGCGAGGTGCTCGAAGCCGGCGGAGCCCGCCGCTGCCGCGGAAGCTGCCGCGAAACGCTCCAGGGCGAGGGTGAACGTCTCCTCGGTACTTCGTTGCTGTCCCTGGGTCGCCTCGCCTCCGGGCAGGGTGCGCCCGAAGGGGACGCCGGGGCAGAAGCTCTCGCCGAAGAAGACGTACGCGTAGCCGGCCAGCCCGTGCATCTCGGACAGACGCGGATCGCCCGGCAGGAACTCCGCGACGACGTCTGCTGCGTTCTCCAGGCCCACGCGAGCATTGTGGAGTGCCCGGTAGATCCCGGGCACGCTGGAGTTCCGGGGCTCCACGGCACGACCATCGATGTCCTGCCACTGGGGGAAGACGCCGGAGTAGAGGAACTCGTCCGCCATGAGGCCCGAGGCCAGGACCTGCCCGGCCGATGAGCCGAAGGCCAGCGCGAACTGACCCAGCGCTCCTGCCGCGAACAGCTCGGCACCCCGTGCCCCCTGGATGTCTCCCGGAGTGATCACGTCCGAGTGGTCCACGTCGAGGAGCTTGTTCAGGTCGCACGCGCACAGGGCCAGGGCGACCATCGCCAGGACCACCCGTCGCGGTTCCCGGAAGCTCCTCGTCGTACCCACGTCAGAAGCCCACGTTGATGCGCAGCGTCCAGTACCGGGACGGCGGCTGCGTGAGAAAGTCGTTCTGCCCGAAGTTGCTCTGGCCCGAGAAGTTCACCTCCGGGTCCAGCCCGCTGTAGTCCGACCAGGTCTTCAGATTCCGGCCCGCCAGCGTGACGCTGAGACGATCGACGCCCAGACGCGACAGCCAGACCTCGGGCACGGTGTAGGTGACGGAGACCTCCCGGAGCTTGACGAAGCTCGCGTCCTCGCTGAAGCCGCCGGTGCTCTGCGATGGGTGGTACACGGCCGCCACCGCCCGGGCCTGCTCCGCCATCGACACCGTGCGATCGGACAGCGCGCGGCACCTTCGGAGCTGGCAACGGAACCACTCGGTGGCGTTCGCCTGGTAGAAGTCCCCGCGGTGCTCCAGCAGCGCGTAGAGCCGGAGCCGCGAGAGCAGCGTCACGGTGGACGAAGCCGAGAGCTCCCGCCGCGGCATGGTGGGGCCCAGGTACTGGAGCGTGTCCGAGACGACGAGCTCGTCGGCGGTGATGATGCCGTTGCCGTCCTCGTCTCCGTAGTCGAGGATGGGCAGATTCCAGCTGCCGCCGAGGGGGTAGCCCGGCACGAAGTTCGCCCCGCCCTCTCCGATCCTCGCGATGTCCTCACCGAGGGTGAGAAGCTCGTTGTGGTTGGTGGAGCCGGAGAGGCTCAGGTCCCAGCGTATCTTCTCGGTTTCGAGGGGTGTCGCACGCACCGCGGCCTCCAGGCCCCGGTTCAACACGTCGCCGATGTTGACCCACTGTGTTGCCGAGGATCCCAGGGACGGCGCCACGGGCGCGCGCACCAGCGCCCCTGAGGTGGTCTTCCGGTAGAACGTGAGCTCCACGCCCACGCGTCCGCCCAGGAGGTCGGCGTCGAGGCCGGCTTCGAGCTCCGTGGAGAGCTCCGGCTCGAGCAGGTTGTTGCCCACCTCCCCGATGCGCACGCCACTGGTGGTCTCGTCGGCGCCGTTGGTGACGGGGAACGCATCGAGAGTCGTGAGCGCCGCGGTGCTGCCGGGCTGCAGGCCGGATCGTCCCCAGGCCGCTCGCAGACGCAGCTGATCCAGGAACGGAAGGTCGGGGAAGAAGCTCTCGTCGGACGCCACCCACGACACCCCCGCCTTGGGATAGTAGATCAGGTCGAAATCCCGGCCGAACGCCGAGTTGTCGTCGGCGCGCAGGGCGGCGGTGACGAAGAGCCGGTCGGCAACGTCGAAGGTCTGCTGGACGAAGACGCCGGCGGTCTTGTCCTCCCCCGACTGCTCGCTGCTCGATGTCTGTGCGGCGGCGCCGATGGAAGCCGCGCCGGGTACGAGATCTTCCCCGGACGCCAAGGTGCCCTGGAAGCGGGTCCGGAAGAACTGGACACCCACCGACGTCTCCGACCTCACCGTGGAGCTCAGGTCCCTCCTGGCGGTGGCGATGGCGTCCAGGGTGTATCGGTAGTTGGAGAAGGCGTTCGATTGCCTCTGGCCCAGGTTCGCCTGACCGGGCACGCCCAGGTCCCGCGGCGTGAAGCGGACGTCCCGCCGATTGCTGTAGTCCAGCCCCACCGTCGCGCGGAGGTCGAGCCAGGGCCGTGGCTTGGACCGCAGAAGCGCGCTCGATGTGAAGCGCTCCACGGTCTGCGAGACCTCCTGCCCGAAGGACTCGGCAGGAGTCAGGAACCCCCATGCGGAAGCTGGGTCGTTCGGGTTCGTGCCGCCGGCCAGGGCGCTCCAGATGACTCCGTTGGAATCGTTGTCGTTGGGCACGATGGACAGATCGCTGGAGACATAGCCCGTGCTGACCTGCACCGTGGTATTCGGCCGCACCCGGGCGTCGAGGTTCGCACGCACGTTGACGCGGTCCAGGCGTTGGGGGTGCTCCACCCTCTCTTCGACGGTGACGCTGCGCGTCAGCAGCGTGTCGCGGTACGGTCCGGGGAGC
Source organism: Gemmatimonadota bacterium (assembly GCA_003248075.1). Classification (GTDB taxonomy): domain Bacteria; phylum Gemmatimonadota; class Gemmatimonadetes; order Longimicrobiales; family Gaopeijiaceae; genus SZUA-318. The sequence continues at coordinate 13,322 of QJYK01000334.1, forward strand.
TCCAGGGGTCCGCGCTCCGACTCGAGCTCGGCGGACAGGTAGAAGCGCATCTGCTCCGACCCCCCCTGGACGCTCAATCCGTGCTGCTGCCGCCGTCCGTCCGCGACCGGCGAGAGGGCGGGATCGTTCAGGACCTGATAGCTGCGCAGGCCCGTCTGCGTGCAGCGGCCGCGAGCCTCGAAGTCCAGGAGGCATCGCTGTGCGAAGAACCCGCCGTTCTCGTCGAGGCCGGCGTAGTTCAGCGGATAGCTGTTGGGGTCCTGGACCACCCCCACCTCGGACCACGCGCTCCACCGGGGCGCGCCGGGGCGCCCGCGCCGGGTGGTGATGCGGATGACCCCGTTGGCCGCCTCGGTGCCGTAGAGCGTCGCCGCCGCGGGCCCCTTCACGATCTCGATGGACTCGACGTCCTCGGGGTTCAGGTCGTCGAGGCGCGAGGGGCTCTGACCTCCGGCCCAGACCGTGAACGCCGAGGACGTCTCCGCCCGGACTCCGTCCACGTAGACGAGGGGCTCGTTGGACAGCGAGATGCTGGACGCGCCCCGGATGCGGACGCGACTCCCCATGCCCGTGGCGCCGCTGGAGCGCATGAGCTGGACGCCGCCCGTACGGCCCTGGAGCAGGTCGGACATGCTGTGCACGGGTGCGACGTCAAGGACCTTGTCGGCCTCGATGGTGGCCACCGCGTTGCCCAGCTCGCGCCTGCGGCGCTCGCCCGTGACGGTGACGAGGACGGCGTCCAGGGCCACGGCGGAGGGCGACAGGCGGAAGTCGGAGGTCACCGTAGCGCCCGTCACCACCTCGATGGTGGTCACCCGGGTGGCATATCCGATGAAGTCGGCCCGGAGCCGGTAGGTCCCGGCGGGGATCCCGGTCAGCGTGAACCGCCCGGACTCGTCGCTCAGCCCGCCGTGCGTCGTGCCCTCCACGGACACCTGGACGCCCGTCAGGGGGCGTCCCGACGTGGCGTCCGTGACCGTGCCCAGGACCGTGCCGGGGTCCTGCGCCAGGGCCGCCGACGGCATCAGGAGCGCAAAGAACGCGGTGCAGACGATGCGTCGGCCCCGAATCGGGAGCATCGTGTCGAGCCTCCGGCGCAGGGAGGGGCAGATCCCGCATGCGGCGAAGACCCACCGTAGCCGATGCGCCACCGTTCCGCCACATGGCGATGTGGAGCGGCATCACCGGCGAGGCGACATTCTTCCCTTCAGAAACGTGGCCAAGCCACGACGTCGGCGTACTCAGGATGGTCGCGTAACCAGGTCTGCACGAACGGGCACTGCACGATGACCCTCGTCCCCTCGGCGCGGGCGTCGTCGAGCGCGTGCCGCGCCAGGGCCTCACCCAGACCGCGGCCGCGGAGCGTCGGTGGAACCTCGGTGTGCACGAGCACGATGGACCGCCTGCGCGGCTCGTATGCCAGGAACGCGACCTCGCCGTCCACCTCGATCTCGTATCGACTCGCCTCCCTGTTCTCGAGGACGACGGGTGCCGGCTCCCTGTCTCCTGTCATGTGAGTCCGTCAGGGTCGGTGGCCCGCCGGTCCGTCCGCGCGGTGCAGCTCAGGCGAGGCCATGGCCATCGATCGGCTCAGTCTCGGTCCGTTGCGAGAAGCCGCCGATCATCGGTCGGCCCTCCCGAATCGCCGACAGGACGGAAGGAAGGCCAAGAGACGCCACATGACTTTCCTTGCTGTCCCACACCTCCGTCACCCAGAGCACGTCCGGGTCCCCTGGGTCCTTCGCGACCACATAGCTTCGACACCCGGGCATGCCGGATACGGCCTTGAGGAGGATCGCGGCGAGCGCGTCCCGGTGCCCTGGGATGACGTCGATCTTCCCGATTAGTCCATACACGAATTCGCGCCCCTTGTCAGAAGTGCGACCAACTTGCCGACGATGGTTCCTAGGAGACGATTCCAGGAAAGAAACGGACGAGCATCATGAGGCTCACGGCGACGAGCATGGCACAACTCGCGGCGACGTGGACCTTCGAGCTCGGTGACGCCAGAGTCGCGACCATCGACCCGGCCATCGTGAGCTGGAGGAGACGCAGCCGATTGATGGCCGGCTCCGTACCCAGGATAGGGCCGTCGACGGTTACGAAGAACAGCATCGCCAGCAGAACCCACATGAGGGGTGAGCGGACGTCGCGAAAGTGTTGTCCCAAGTCCGTCGGCTCATCGCGCGACACGTGGCGCGGGTTGATCAACGCGACTGCGAAAAAGAGAAGCGTGGGACCCACCAGAAGGAAGAAGAACCTCAAGAAATTCCACTGAAGATCCCGGAAGTCCCACAGGGACCACCAGTGTACGAAGACTACCATGAACAGGCTCGCGGCCCACAGCGCATGGGTCGTGGAGGCACGCACAGTGGCTCGGACCTGCACCAAGGCGGCGAGACCCATGAGCAGATGGCCCACGGTCAACGCGAGGATGACGGAGATCATCCCGGCAATGAACTCGAAGAGGGTCATTCGTTTCTCGGAAAGGGTCGGGGGTCCGTGAGCTTCTATCTCGCCTCCAGGCGCGCGAGCAAAGCGGTGGCGATGTCCAACATACCCGCCACACGCGCCAAGGCGTGCTGCGTCCAGTTCAGCTCGGCCGTCGCGGCGTTGCGAACCTCGTCGACCCTGGCCGGCGTGAGTGTAGAGGCGAGCATGTCGCCAGCCTCCGGTGACGCCTCGAAGTCGAGGGGTATGTCCGTTACACGGACCTCTCCGTCCACACGCGGCCGAAGGACCAACTCATAACTGAGAGGCCCGAATGCCGTCCTGCGCGCGTCGATCGTGCCTTGTTGATCCGTGTAGCGCGTGTAGTAGTTGACGACGGCGGACCGGAGATCGATGTCTCGCAGCAGCCCGAGGCGCCCGGAGCTTCGCATCTCCTCGAAAGTAGCGGAGTTGGCAGGAGGAAAATTCCAGCCCCAATTGGTGCCGGACGCCAGGTCTGCCGCGACCCGGGGCAGATCGCTCTCGGCGACGACCGGCGAGAGGTGCACGAGACGTGCGAGGGGGTCGCGCTTCGCGGCGAGCGCGCCCTGGGCGACTTCCAGGCGGTCGACGTCCGCCTGCACGTCCTCCGTGAGCCGCTCCAGGTATTGCAGCTCCAGCTGGTGGTCGAGGCGGTTGCCGCGCCACTCGTCCGCCGCGAGTGCCGCCATGACGCTGGCGGCGATCACCACGAACTCTTGCGCGACCCTCAACAAGCGGCGCGGAGCGTCAGCCTCGTTCATCAGTACGCGCCAGCACCGGGAGCCCCCCAACAACCTTCGACGAAGCGCACGAAGTCCGGGGTGAGGACGCCGCGATGCTCCGGCCACATGTCTCGCTCCCCGCGATCGGCGTCGCAGATGACCCGCCGATACAGGAAGAAATCTCCCTCGGCCAGCGTGCCGCGAACATACTGCGAGAAGACGTTCTGCATACGCACCCAGAATGCCCGCTCCACTTGCCAATAGCGTGTAGAGTCGGCCGGGCTCAGCGCGCGCAGCCCGCCCGCTCGCGCAGTGCCTTGGATGCGGGCGAGCTCGGGATCCCCGGCGATCTGCATGAGGAAGGCGTTCGAGATGTCCGTGAGGTTCTGGAAGGTCGCCGCCTTCACGGCCTCGGTGTTGTTGCGGAGCTCCAACCCGACGAAGACGAGCCCCAGCACGACCGCCGCCGTCCCGACCAGCTCGGCCAACGTCTTGATCCGTGAACCCTCCGCTGACATCTGGGCGCTCCGGGTGGGCGGGATGGCCTCGCAAGATTCCATGCGCCCCGTGGGTCAGCAAGGGACCTTCGAGTCCCGTTCTGCGAAGGTTCGCGTGCCGGTCGAACGCGTCGTCCAGCTCTGGCCCGTCAGTCCGAGCGAAGCACGCCGGCCGGCTCGATCGCCGCGGTTCGACGCGCCGGAACGTCGCTGGCGAGCGCTGCGGCCCCGAAGAAGGCGACGGCTACGCCGGCGAGCGTCCAGGGATCGTGGGCGCTGACCCCCTCGTACAGGAGGGCCTGCACGGTTCCGGAGAGCAGGAACGCGCCAGCCAGCCCGGCCGCCAGGCCGAGCAGCGTGGGCCCGAGCACCTCGGCGCGCACCTGGCGACGGACCCGCACCGCGCCGGCGCCGAGCGCCATGCGGATGCCGATCTCCCGTCGTCGCTGCGCCACCGAGTAGGCGACCACGCCTCCGATCCCCACCAGGGCCAGGACCAGGCCGACCCCTGCAAAGGCCGAGAGCACGGAGGCCACGAATCGGCGATCGGCCGTCGTCGCCGAAAGCTCGTCCTCCAGCGTGGCGAACTCGACGGGGATCCGGTCGTTGAGGGCCCGCACCCGCGTGCGCACGGGGGCGATCAGGTCCGCCGGGCGACCCTCGGTGCGGATCAGGTAACGCAGCGTCCGGACCTCGTCGAGGCGCGTCCACCAGGGCTCGAACATCTCCATCTGGTCCGCCGGGTCCATGCGCCAGTCGCGCGCGACGCCCACCACCCCGACCACGCGCAGCGAGGTCCCGGCCGAGTCGAAGTTGCTGGCCACGCGCTGGCCGATCGGATCCTCGTCACCCCACAGCTCGCGTGCCATCGCCGCGTTCACGATGGCGACGTCCCGGTCGCCCGACGCGAAGAACCGGCCCTCGAGAAGCGGCACGGAGAGGGCGGCGAAGTAGCCGCCGTCGACGAGCCTCCATCCGGCGTATCCGTCGACGACGCGATCGCGCACGGGATCGCGGGCCGGCGCCGTGTACGTTCCCGCGTCGAGAGGCCCGAACGTGCCGAGGCCGACGGCCGTCACCCCCGGGAGCGCACCGATCTCCTCACTCACCCGCTCCACGTAGGACACCCCCTCCGCCTCCGATGCGAAGGCCCCGTTGGGCGGCGTGATCGACAGCTGCAGCACGCCCTCGGCCCGCCATCCGGCGTCGAGTGAGACGATGGAGGCGAGGCTGCGCACCAGCAGTCCCGCACCGACGAGCAGCACGACGGCGAAGGCCACCTCGGCGCCGATCATCGCGTCCCAGGCCCGGCCCCGTCGTCCGGTCCCGCCACGTCCGCCCGCCCGGAGGGCGTCGGAGACGCCGGCCCGCGTCAGCCGCACCGCCGGGTAGAGCCCGAAGAGGAAGGCGGTGCCCAGCGCCAGCGTCGCGCACATCAGCAGGACCCGGCCGTCCAGCCCGACCGTCTCGAGGCGCGGCAGCGATCCCGAGCCCAGGCGCACCGCACCGCGCACGACCGTCCACGCCAAAGCGGCGCCCGCGACGCCGGCGACGGACGTCAGCAGGAGGCTCTCGGTCAGGAGCTGTCGGATCAGGCGCGCACGCCCCGCACCCAAGGAGGTGCGCACCGCCAGCTCGCGGCCCCGCACGCTTCCCCTCGCCAGGAGTGTGCTGGCCACGTTGGCGCACGCCACGAGCAGGACCAGGCCGGCTGCCGCGAGCAGCAGAACGAGGGGGCGCCTCTGGTTGCCGAGGAGGACCTCGTCGAGCCGGCGGAGCTGTGCGCTCTCCGCGTTGGTGCTCCCGCCGTACTCCTGCTTCATGCGCGCCGTGAGCGCGTCCATCTCCTGGTCCGCCGCTGAGAACGAGAGGCCATCGGCCAACCGCCCGACGACGCGGTATGCGTGGGCGCTGCGCACGGTGCCCGGCCACCGCTCGGCCGAGATGTAGACGTCGGCATCGTACAGAAAGCGGAACCCCGGAGGGAGCACGCCGGTCACGCGGTACCGGTTTCCGTAGGCCGTGAAGGAAAGGCGCTCCAGGTCCGGCTCGGATCCGAGGTGGGTAGCCCAGAAGGCGTGGCTCACGAGCGCCACGTCGGAACCGCCCAGGGCGTTCTCCGCGTCCGTCAGGTCGCGA
>QJYK01000086.1 GCA_003248075.1 Gemmatimonadota bacterium
CAGGGTAGGATCCACGACGCGAAGCGGAGGAAGGTCATCCTGTTGGCCCTCGAGGAAGAGCTGCAAGCAGTGGAGTTCGGCGTCAATATGCCAGGTGCGGGCTTCGGCGGGTTCTCGTCTCAGACGTTCGATGAGCTGTTCTCCGATATCCCCGCTCTGCTGCCAGCAGCGGTCGCGCAGGATGTGCTTCGATACCACTTCCGGATGAAGCACCTGGCCCTGTCTGCTGTGAAGGCTTCGCTTCCACCCAGCCATGTGACCGAGATGGCGGAGCGACGCGACGGTCTCCTAGACCGCGTGCGCTTCGAGCGCCGTTCTTAGGTTCGGCGCGTTGGGCGGCGGCCACCGCTGCCCTCGTCAACCTGACCGTCCACCATCCCTATGCGCTATCCCGGCTCTCGAGTCACTGTGCCGCAGCTGTGCCGTAACCGGTTGAAAAAGCGTGGTACGGATGGCACATTCCTGGGACTGTCCGACGGCGGAAAATGGCTCAACTGCGCCATTCCTTGCCCACGCGTACCGGACGCTGGATGGCCTGGTTGGTACAAGAAGTGGCACGGTCGCTGACTACCGCCTACCCGGACCTGGGCTCATTCAGCGCCGGCTCGCCGCGAAGGACCGCCGGACAGTGAGGGCGGGGGCAATCCCGCCGCGGCCGGGGTTGTGTGAGCCGCAGCGTCTGCGAGCTTCAAGGATCGATCCATCCACTTCCTGAGAGTCCTATGTCCGTACTGGTCACAGGCGCCGCCGGCTTCATCGGTTCCCACGTCGTGGACACCCTCTTGGCGGAAGGCGAGGTGGTCGTCGGGCTCGACTGTTACGACGACTTCTATTCCCCGGACGTCAAGCGCGCCAACCTGTCCGCGGCGCGGACCTCGGAGCGCTTCAGCGAGATCCAGGGCGACCTGTGCGATCCGGCGGTCCTGGAGTCCATCCCCGCGGGTGTGACGTCGGTCGTCCACCTGGCTGCCCGAGCCGGGGTCCGGCCCTCCATCGAGAATCCGCGTCTCTACGGAAGGGTCAACGTGGACGGCACGCTGGCCGTGCTCGACTGGATGAGGGAGCGCGGGGTGCGCAACATGGCGTTCGCCTCGTCATCGTCGGTGTACGGCAACAACGACAAGGTGCCGTTTTCCGAGGATGACCCGGTGGACTATCCGATCTCCCCGTACGCGGCGACCAAGCGGGCGTGCGAGCTGATCTGCCACACGTATCACCATCTTTTCGGAATGTCGATCGTGTGCCTGCGGTTCTTCACCGTGTACGGCCCGAGGCAACGGCCCGACCTGGCCATCCACAAGTTCGCCCGGTTGATTCGAGACGGTCAGGCCATCCCGGTGTTCGGGGATGGGAGCTCCGAGCGGGACTACACGTACATCACGGACATCCTGCAGGGTGTCCAGGGCGCCCTTCAGTTCGTGAGCGGGGAGGAGCCCGTGTTCGAGATCGTGAACCTCGGGGAGAGCCGCACGATCACACTGTCTGAGCTCGTGCAGGTGCTGTCGGAGGAGATGGGCGTCACCCCCGAGGTGAAGCGGCTGCCGGCTCAGCCCGGCGACGTGCGCAGGACGTACGCCGACGTGTCCAAGGCGTCGCGCATTCTGGGATATCGGCCCTGCATCGGCTTCAGGGATGGCATTCGCGGCTTCCTGGACTGGTTCGACGGCCGCGGCTAGCACCGCGGCCCTCGCCGCAGCGCGTTTCAGGACTTAACGTTACGTGACCATGGCGACGGCCACCTCCACCTCCGGGCCGACGCCCACCATCCGCGGTCTTCCACGTCCACTGGCGCGAGCGCTGGAGGCGTACGCGGATCGGTTGGACGTCGACATGATCCGCGCCGCGTACGACCTCGCGGTCGACGCGCACGCCGGACAGCGGCGTGCGTCCGGGGACGAGTACGTCTCGCACACCGTGGAGGTCGCCACCATCCTCGCGACGCTGCGGCTGGACACGGCGTCCATCGTCTCGGGGCTGATCCACGACACGGTCGAGGACACGACCATCTCGCTGGCGGATGTCGAGGCGCGCTTCGGCGGCGAGGTCGCCACGATCGTCGATGGTGTCACCAAGCTGGGGAAGGTGGAGTTCCGGTCCGCCACCGAGGCGCAGGTCGAGAACTACCGGAAGATGCTCCTGTCCATGGCGGACGACGCCCGTGTCATCCTGGTCAAGCTGGCAGACCGTTTGCACAACATGCGGACGCTCGAGCACCTGGCAGACCACAAGCGCCGTAGGATCGCGTTGGAGACACGGGAGATCTACGCGCCCCTGGCGCACCGGCTGGGCATGGCGGCCATCCGGTGGGAGCTTGAAGATCTGTCCTTCAAGTTCCTAGAGCCGGAGGCGTACGAGGCCCTCACCAAGCAGGTGCGACAGCGCCGCAAGGAGCGGGAACGTCAGATCCTGGAGATGCAGCGGCCACTGGAGGAGGCGCTCGCCGAGGCCGGGATCCCCGCCGAGGTCAGCGGACGGCCGAAGCACCTCTGGTCGATCCATCGGAAGATGGTTCGGCGGGCGCGTCCGTACGAGGAGATCTATGACCTCATGGCGATGCGCGTGCTGACCGACTCCGTGCAGAGCTGCTACGCCGCGCTCGGGGTGATTCACAGCCGCTGGACCCCGATCCCGGAGCGATTCCACGACTACATCGCGACCCCGAAGTCCAACATGTACCGATCGCTCCACACGACGGTCTTCGGTCCCGGGGGACGCCGCTACGAGATCCAGATCCGCACCGAGGACATGCACCGGACTTCGGAGTATGGAATCGCCGCGCACTGGCGATACAAGGAGAGCGAGACCGGTCAGGCGGGCACCGACGAGGCCGACGAGGCCCTCACCTGGTTCCGACAGGTCCTGGAATGGCAACAGGATACGCGCGAGCCGGAAGAGTTCATGGAGTTCCTCCGCATGGACCTCTTCCAGGGCGAAATCTTCGTATTCACGCCCAAGGGTGAGGTCAAGGCGATCCCGGTCGGCTCGACCGCCATCGACTTCGCGTTTTCCGTCCACACGGAGGTCGGACTCCACTGCGCGGGCGTGAAGGTGAACGGGAGGATCGCCCCCCTCTCTCGGGAGCTCCGCAACGGTGATACCGTCGAGATCCTGACGAATCCGAAGCAACGTCCCAATCGCGACTGGCTCGCCTTCGTCAAGACGTCACGAGCGCGCCAGCGCATACGCCAGTGGATCCGGAGGGAGGAGTTCGAATCGGCCCGTAAGCTCGGAAAGGACTTCATCGACCGCGAGCTCAAGAAGGCGAAGCGCACCCTGCCCGACGACCCGCACGCGCTGCTCGAGGCTGCGATCGGGCTGGGCTACGCGGATTTCGACCATGTGTACGCCGCACTGGGTCGCGGAGACGTCGGACCCACCGCGGTCCTGAAGCAGGTCTTCCCGGACCACGATCCGGCGGAGGTGGCACAGCGCCAGCCCACCGCACTGGAGCGCCTCGCTGAGCGTCTCCGGATCTCGGGGCGGGGCGTGCGCATCCAGGGCATGGACAACTTGATGGTACGATACTCACGCTGTTGCCAGCCCGTGCCCGGCGACGACGTGGTGGGCTATGTGACCCGGGGCAGGGGCGTTTCGATCCACCGCACGGATTGCCCGAACGTGTTGTCGCTGGCGCGTGACCCAGAGCGGCGCATGGACATCGAATGGGCGGCCGAGAAGGGTGACCGCTTCTTTGTACGGCTGTACATGAGGGGGTCCGACCGGCGCGGCCTGCTCTCCGACGTCGCGAAGGCGATCAGCGACACCGGGACCGACATCCAACACGCCGACATGCGTGCCACAGAGGGCGGCATGCACGGCGAGTTCGTGGTCGAGGTCCAGGACCTGGCCCATCTGGAGAAGGTGCGTCGGGCGATCACGCGGGTGAAGGGTGTGCTCGCAGTCGAGCGGCGCGAACATTTCGACGACGAGGACCTGGGGTGGGTGTAGCGACCATGGCGACGGGCGGCCGGGTCTGAGTGGCCATCTTCGACCTCGTCAGTCCGCACGCACCGGCGGGTGATCAGCCCGACGCCATCGCCCAGCTCCTCGGTGGGCTGAGGCGGGGCGAGCGCTCTCAGGTGCTGCTCGGGGCCACCGGAACGGGAAAGACGTACACCGTGGCGCAGGTCATCGCCGGCTACGACCGTCCTGCCCTCGTGATGTCGCACAACAAGACGCTGGCGGCACAGTTGTACGGAGAGCTCAAGGCACTCTTCCCACACAACGCCGTCGAGTACTTCATCTCCTATTACGACTACTACCAGCCCGAGGCGTACGTCCCCTCGACCGACACGTACATCGAGAAGGACGCTTCAATCAACGAGGACATCGAGCGACTCCGGCTGCGGGCGACTTCGTCGCTGGTGGAGCGTGAAGACGTCATCGTGGTCGCGTCGGTCTCCAGCATCTACGGGCTGGGGAATCCCGCCGACTATCGCGCGCTCATGTTGCACGCGGCGGTCGGAGACGAGCGCCCGCGCAAGGAGATCCTCAAGGGGCTGGTCGACATCCAGTACAAGCGCAACGACTACCTCTTCGAACGTGGGACCTTCAGAGTGCGTGGGGATACGGTGGAGGTCTTCCCCGCCTACGACGAACAGGCGATCCGGCTCGAGCTCTGGGGCGACGAAGTCGAGCGCATCAGCCGCTTCGACCCACTGACGGGCGAGGTGATCACGAGCCTGGATCGCACGGCCATCTACCCCGCCAGCCACTACGTGACCCGACGTAGCACCATTCAGGAGATGGTGCCCCGGATCAGGGAAGAGCTCACGGAGCACCTCCATCGCTTTCGCACGGAAGGGAAGTTGCTGGAGGCCCAGAGGCTGGAGCAAAGGACGAATTTCGACCTGGAGATGATGCTCGAGATCGGGACCTGTCCCGGCATCGAGAACTACTCCTTGTACACGAGTCGACGCCGGCCCGGGGAGCGCCCCGCGTGTCTTCTGGACTACTTTCCGAGCGACTTTCTGGTCGTGGTGGACGAGTCCCACGTGTCCATTCCTCAGATCAACGGCATGTACAACGGCGACCGTTCCAGAAAGCTGACGCTCATCGAGCACGGATTCCGGCTCCCCAGCGCGCTGGACAACCGCCCGCTCAAGTTCGACGAGTGGCGGGGGATGCTGGACAAGGTGATCTACGTGTCGGCCACCCCCGGTGACTGGGAGCTGGGGCAGACCGAAGGCGTCGTGGTCGAGCAGATCATCCGGCCGACGGGGCTGGTCGATCCCGAAGTCGAGGTTCGCCCTGTGAAAGGTCAGGTCGACGACCTGTTGGCGGAGATCCGCGAGCGAGAGAAGCGCGGAGAGCGCGTCTTGGTCACCACGTTGACGAAACGCATGGCGGAGGACCTGACCGAATACCTCCAGTCCGTCGGCGTCCGCGTTCGATACATGCACTCCGAGGTCGATGCCATCGAGCGGATGACCATCATCCGGTCTTTGCGCCTGGGCAAGATCGACGTGCTGGTCGGCATCAACTTGTTGCGGGAGGGGCTCGACCTGCCCGAGGTGTCGCTGGTGGCGATCCTGGACGCGGACAAGGAAGGGTTCCTTCGGGACGGACGCTCGCTGATCCAGACGATTGGACGGGCAGCCCGTAACGTCGGCGGAATGGCGATCATGTATGCCGACCAGATCACCGCGTCCATGCGGCGCTGCATCGACGAGACGTACCGACGCCGTGAGATTCAGGTCGCGTACAACCGGGAGCACGGTATTACCCCGGAAACGATCCGAAAGAGCGTGACCGAGATCGAGTTCAGCACGCGTGTCGCGGACGCGCGCACCGCGCCGGCCAGGGTCGCCGAGACCTCGGAGTCGTATGTCGACGAGATCAACCGGGAGGAGTATCTGAAGATTCTGGAACAAGAGATGGAGGAGGCGGCCGAAGCGCTCGACTTCGAGCGAGCCGCACTGCTTCGCGACCAGCTCTTCGAGCTCCGGGCCGCGGTGACCCGGGGATGACCGTCCCTCTCCTGGACCTCACCACCCAGTACGAGTCGATCCGTGGGGAGGTCGACGAGGCTCTGGCCAGGGTGGTCCAGAGTCAGCACTTCATCCTCGGTCCGGAGGTGGAGGCGCTGGAGGCCGAGCTCGCAACGTATCTGGGTGCGCGCCATACCATCGGGTGTGCGAGTGGCACGGACGCGCTGCTCCTGCCGCTGATGGCCCTCGGGGCAGCCCCGAAGTCACACGTGATCGTGCCCAGCTTCACGTTCTTCGCGACGGCTGGGGCCGTTTGGAATGCGGGGCTGGAGCCGGTCTTCTGTGACGTCGATCCGGAGACCTTCAACGTGACCGAGGCAACGATCGAGGCCGCATGGACGGAGCGTACGGTGGCCGTGGCTCCCGTCCACCTGTTCGGCCAGTTGGCGCCCATGGCGCCGATTCGTGCGCTCGCTGCCAGGCGGGGCGCGTTCGTGCTGGAGGACGCAGCACAGGCGATCGGGGCGAGATCGGCCGACGGCGGGGCCGGTACGCTGGGAGACGCGGGCGCCTTCAGCTTCTTTCCGACGAAGAACCTCGGTGGCTTCGGGGACGGAGGGCTGGTGTCGACGGGCGACGACGCGCTCGCGGACAGGCTCAGGAAGCTCCGCGTGCACGGGGGGCGCCAGATGTATCACCACGAGGTGGTCGGGACGAACTCCCGACTCGATGCCCTCCAAGCGGCGGTGCTGCGCGTCAAGCTACGGCATCTCGACGGCTGGACCGCCACCCGTCGCCTGAACGCGCATCGCTATGATGAGCAGCTGCAGGGGGTGTCCGGTATTCGGGTGCCGGTGGTGGCCCCCGGCAACCGTCATGTGTACAACCAATACACGATACGGGCCGAGAAGCGGGACGCCCTGCGCGAGCACCTGGGCTCCCTGGGGATCGGGAGCGGGGTCTACTACCCGGTGCCACTACACGAGCAGGAGTGCTTCAGATGCCTGGGGTACGGACCCGGGGACCTGCCCGTGACGGAGGCCCTGTGCAAAGAGGTGGTGAGTCTGCCCATCTTTCCCGAGCTTGGAGAAGAACGTCTATCCCGGGTGAGCGAAGCCATCCGGACCTTCTACGCGTGAAACGAGGAGTTGCATGAGGATCGCTGTCATCGGCTCGGGCTACGTCGGCTTGGTGGTCGGAGCGTGCCTGGCGGAATCGGGGAACGACGTGGTGTCGGCAGACATCGACGAAGGCAAGGTCGCTCGGCTGAATCGCGGAGAAATCCCGATCTACGAACCGGGCCTCGAGCCCCTGATCCGCAACAACCTCCAGGCGGGCCGGATCCGGTACACGACCGACGTGGCGGAGGCCGTGCGTGCGTCGGACATCGTGTTCATCGCGGTCGGGACGCCGCCGGGCGAGGATGGGTCGGCGGACCTGAAGCACGTGCTCGCGGTTTCAGCCACCATCGGGCAGGCCGCGAACGGCGAGAAGATCGTGATCACCAAGAGCACGGTGCCCGTCGGTACCGCCAGACGGGTCCGACAGGAGATCGAGCGGTATACAGATCATCCCGTGCACGTCTGCTCCAACCCCGAGTTCCTCAAGGAGGGAGCGGCCGTAGACGACTTCATGAAGCCGGACCGCGTCGTGCTGGGCGTCGATTCCGAGCACGCCGCCGAGGTCCTCGCAGACCTGTACGCGCCGTTCGTGCGGACCGGCGCGTCCATCATGATCATGGACGTTCCATCCGCGGAGATCACGAAGTACGCGGCCAATGCCATGCTGGCCACACGCATCTCGTTCATGAACGCGGTCGCCCAATTGTGCGAGGTCGCGGGCGCAGACGTCGACTCGGTACGGCGCGGGATCGGATCCGATGCTCGCATCGGCTCGAGCTTTCTCTTCCCGGGCGTCGGGTACGGCGGCTCGTGCTTTCCGAAGGACGTCAAGGCGTTGGTTCGGACCATGGAGGAGATGGGCGCGGATGCCTCGGTGCTCCGGGCCGTGGAGTCGGTGAATGAAGGCCAGAAGCGACTCCTGCTCGATCGCCTCGTCCGACGGCTCGGCGAAGACCTCTCCGGCAGGACCATCGCCATATGGGGGCTCGCGTTCAAGCCGAACACCGACGACATGCGCGAGGCGCCGAGCATCGTGACGATCGAGGGCCTCCTCGACCGCGGGGCCCGCGTCGTGGCGCACGATCCCGTGGCCATGGACGAGGCTCGACATGTGTTCGGCGACCGAATCGGGTACGCGCGCTCCAACTACGAGGCCCTGGAAGGTGCGGACGCCCTCGTGATCCACACGGAGTGGCAGCCATACCGGCGCCCCGACTTCGCGCGCATGTTGCACGCCATGGCGCACCCGATCGTCCTGGACGGACGGAATCTGTGGGAGCCCGAGGACATGATCGAGCTGGGGTTCGAGTACACATGCGTCGGACGATCCGCGGGTAGAGCTGGGCGACCTGTATGAGGGTTCTCATCACGGGGGCCGCAGGGTTCCTGGGATCCCATCTCGCCGAGCGCTTTCTCGCCGAGGGGTACGACGTACTCGGCCTGGACAACTTCGTAACCGGGTCCCGCGCGAACAGCGACATCTTGTCGGGTCACGCGCGATTCCGGTTGATCGAGCACGACATCAGTAGGCCCATCGTCATCGACGAGCCGCTGGACGGTGTGCTGCACTTCGCGTCTCCGGCCAGTCCCGTCGACTACCTCGAGCTTCCCATCCAGACGTTGAAGGTCGGGAGCCTCGGGACACACAACTCGCTCGGAATCGCATTGTCGCATGGCGCGCGTTACCTGCTCGCGTCCACGTCCGAGATCTACGGCGACCCACTCGTGCACCCTCAGCCCGAGACCTATTGGGGCAATGTCAATCCGATCGGCCTCCGCGGCGTCTACGACGAGGCGAAGCGGTTCGCAGAGGCCATGACCATGGCGTACCACCGCCACCACGGGGTGAACACGCGCATCGTCAGGATCTTCAATACCTACGGGCCTCGCATGCGTCCCGCGGATGGCAGGGTCGTTTCCAACTTCATCGTCCAGGCGCTCAAAGGTGAGCCGCTCTCGATCTACGGAGAGGGAACGCAGACCCGCTCCTTCTGCTACGTCGACGACGAGGTGGAGGGGATCTTCAAGCTCTTCTCCTCGTCCCGGGTCGAGCCCACCAACATCGGCAATCCGGACGAGTTCACGATCAGGGAGCTGGCGGAGGCCGTGATAGAGGAGACGGGCAGCACGTCGACCCTCGAATCGCACGCGTTGCCCGCCGACGACCCCAAGGTTCGGCGCCCGGACATCACGGTCGCGCGAAGCGTGCTCGGCTGGGAGCCCCGCATCGCACTACGCGAGGGCATCCGACGGACGATCCCCTACTTCGCGGACCTCGTCGAGCGGGGTCGTGCCGACGCCCGGACACTCTGAGACATGCCCCTGAATCGCAGAAGCCATCTCGGTCAGCTGGAATCGGAGTCTATCTTCCTCATGCGCGAGGTGGCGGCACAGTTCGAGCGCCCCGTGCTCCTCTTCTCGGGAGGGAAGGACTCGATCCTCCTGGTCCACCTGGCTGCCCGTGCCTTCGCTCCGGGCCGGAGCCCGTTTCCGCTCCTGCACATCGACACAGGCCACAATTTCGCCGAGACGCTCGAGTTCAGGGATGGCCTGGTGAAGGAACTCGGGCTGACGCTTCACGTGGGATCCGTCCAGGCGTCGATCGACGCCGGCCGGGCCAGGGAGGAAGAGGGGCCGAACCCGAGCCGCAACGCGCTCCAGACGGTCACCCTGCTCGACGCCCTCGAGGAGCTGAAGGCCGATGCCGCGCTCGGGGGCGCGAGACGGGACGAGGAGAAGGCACGGGCCAAGGAGCGCTTTTTCAGTCACCGGGACCGCTTCGGGCAATGGGATCCCAAGAACCAGCGCCCGGAGCTGTGGCATCTCTTCAACGGCCGGAAGAACGCGGGCGAGCACTTCCGGATCTTCCCGCTCTCGAACTGGACCGAGCTGGACGTATGGCAGTACATCCAGGCCGAGGGCATCGAGATGCCGTCCCTCTATTTCTCGCACCGCCGCGAGGTGGTTCGGCGCGATGGCGTCCTGCTGGCCCGCTCCCCGTGGAACCAGTTGATGAACGGCGAGGAGTGGGAGGAGCGCACGGTCCGTTTCCGTACGATCGGGGACGCGACGTGCACGGGGGCCACCGAGTCGAGAGCCGCGTCCGTCGCGGACATCGTAACCGAGATCGCGGCCTCGCGAACCACCGAGCGCGGCGGTCGCTCCGACGATCGTCGCTCGGAGGCCGCCATGGAGGACCGTAAGAAACAGGGGTACTTCTGATGGATCTCCTCCGCTTCAGCACGGCGGGTTCGGTAGACGACGGCAAGAGCACCCTCATCGGACGCCTTCTCTACGACACGAAGTCGCTCTTCGAGGACCAGCTTCAGGCCGTGGAGGACGCGAGTCGACGTCGTGGCGAGGGGTACGTGAACCTGGCGCTCGTGACCGACGGACTCAGGGCCGAACGGGAGCAGAACATCACCATCGACGTGGCTTATCGATACTTCGCGACGCCCCGTCGGAAGTTCATCATAGCGGACACGCCCGGCCATGTGCAGTACACGCGGAACATGGTGACGGGGGCGTCGACCGCGGAGCTCGCGATCATCCTGATAGACGCGCGAACCGGGGTCCTGACCCAGTCGAAGCGACACGCGTTCATCGCTTCCCTGCTGGGGATCCCGCACATCATGGTCGCCGTCAACAAGATGGACCTGGTGGGGTGGTCCGAGGACGCATTCGAGGACATCCAGGCGGAATACGGCGCGTTCGCCGAGCGCTTGGGCGTGGACGACCTGAAGTTCATACCGGTTTCGGCGTTGCTCGGGGACAATGTCGTGACCAAGAGCTCGAACATGCCCTGGTACGACGGGGGGACCCTCCTGCACCACCTGGAGCACGTCAACGTCGGTGCCCACCGCAACCTGGTGGACTTCCGCTTTCCGGTGCAGTACGTCATGCGCGCAGGTCCGCACCATCGGGCGTACGCCGGCCGTGTGGCCTCGGGATCGATCCGGCCCGGGGAGGAGATCCTGGTCCTTCCCTCGGGTCGCAAGACCCGGGTTCGATCGGTAGACAGCCACGCCGGCCCGGTTCTCGAGGGTGTTGCGGGCGATTCGATCGCGCTCGCGACCGAGGACGAGCTGGACATCAGCCGCGGTGACATGATCGTTCGACCCCTCAACCTGCCTTCGGTGGACCAGGAGCTGGACGCCATCGTGTGCTGGACGTCGGAGGAGCCGATGCGCGAGGGGACGCGGTACTGGCTTCGCCACACCACCCGAGAGGTGCGTGCGTTCGTCTCGCGTGTCGTGTACAGGATCGACGTCGACACGCTCCACCGTGAGGAGGTCGACGGGTTCGGGCTCAACGACATCGGCCGCGTCCATCTCACCGCCGCGCACCCCGTCTTCTTCGACGAGTATGCGCTCAACCGCGAGACGGGCAGCTTCATCCTCATCGACCCCCACACGAACAACACGGTGGCGGCCGGGATGATCCGCGGCGCGGTGCGGAGGGAACAGGACCTGCCGTCGGTTCCCAGCGGCGATCCCGACGCCCGCCCGCGCTCGCCCGATGTGGTGTGGGAGAGCTGGAACATCACCCTGCAGGAGCGAGAGGCACGGAGCGGACACCTGGCGGTCGTTCTCTGGTTCACGGGGCTTCCAGGCTCCGGCAAGAGCACGGTCGCCAGGGCGCTGGAGCGGCGACTCTTCGGGCTCCGCTGCCAGACCATGCTCCTCGACGGGGACCAGGTTCGACACGGGCTGAACGGCGACCTAGGCTTCTCACCCGAGGACCGCTCGGAGAACATCCGGCGGGTGGGGGAGGTGGCGGCGCTCTTCTTCCGCCAAGGCTGCATCACCCTTTGTACCTTCGTTTCCCCCTTCCGGGTGGATCGGGACCGGGCGCGTGCCGTGATCCCGGAGGGACGGTTCCTGGAGGTGTTCGTGGACACCCCGCTCGAGGAGTGTGAACGGCGGGACCCCAAGGGGCTCTACGCCCGAGCCCGCAAGGGCGAAGTGGGGCACATGACCGGAATCTCGAGTCCGTACGAGCCGCCCGACGATCCGGAGATCCGTGTGCAGACGGTCGGTCGCGACGTGGACGAGATCGTGGACGAGATCGTCGAAGCCCTTCGCGGACGTGGGGTCCTTCCGGCGTAGCGCATGTCCGAAACGCGAGCGCGCAGTGCGGCGAAGTCGCTCAGCTGGAGAGTCGTGGCCACGCTCACCACGATCCTCCTGGTGCTCGCCTTCACCGGTGAGCTGAGCCTGGCGGTCTCCGTCGGAGGAGCCGAGGTCGTGGCGAAGCTGGTCATCTTCTACGCCCACGAGCGGATCTGGGACCGGTTCGACTGGGGCGAGCACCGGGGCTGAGCCCTTTTCGGGGAACGCCCGCGCCGCAAGCTTCCGCGCATGCTACGAGACCGACACCCCGCCCGAGACGCGGTGTCCCGCGGGATCAGCGCGTGGGAGCGTGACGACTTCGAGTCGGCGCTGGCCACGTTCCTGGACATCCTGGACCGATATCCGTTCGCTGACGTCCACAACAAGGCGGGTCTCTGCCTCGCCATGATGGGACGGCGCGAGGAGGCGCTCCAGCACTTCGAGGCGGCGCTCGATCGCAACTCCTCGTACGCGGAGGCGCATCTGAACCGCGGCATCATCCTCAGTGAGATGGGTCGCGCCGACGAGGCGCGGGAGGCCTGCGCGACGGTGAACAGACTCGATCACCAGGACTCGCGCGATTTCCCCTCGGAGGTCGGGAACCGGATCGCGGTCACTCATGCGCAGCTCGGAGACCTTTATCTGGTCGCCGACCACCCCCGTGAGGCGGCGGCCCACTACGAGGCTGCCCTGGCCATTCGCCCGCGCTTCATGGACATACGCTCGAAGCTCGCAGAGGCACTCATCGAGCTCGGGGAGCTGAAGCGAGCGCGCGCCGAGCTCGAGGAGATTCTGGAGGGACGCCCGGGCTTCGTCGGTGCGCGGGTACGCCTCGGTGTGGTATACCACCGACTCGGTGACGACGATGCTGCAGCGCGCGAATGGAGGCGGTGCGCCATCGACGACCCGGCCGATATGAGGGCGCGCGCCTATCTGGCGTCCGTCGGAGGCGCGGGACCCGAGCGCGATCCGTGAGCGGGAGCCCACGGCGCGCTCCTTGCTGCTATATTCCTGCGCTCCGGTCCGGTCGGGACCTGGGTTCCACGAGCAGCGAGCGACGATGCGGAAGTCCCTTGTCCGAGGCGTCCTGTTGACGAGCCTCGCGGCCGCGGGCTGCACGGCCGGCTCTACCGAGGAGAGCTCGATCCGGCGTGGAGACCAGGCGGCGGCCCAGGGCAACTACCAGGAGGCGCTCGCGGAGTATCGGCTGGCCGTATCCCAGGGTGGGGACGACGGCAGGACACTGGCCCGCGTGGCGCATACCTTCGCGATCATGGACCGCGCGGACGATGCAGGCACGTACTACGAGGATGCAACCTCCCGCGACAGCACGCTCATCGAACAGGCCGTGTCGGATCTCCTGAGGTTGGCCCGGACGGCGCGGGACCGGGGTGACGGTTATGCCATGGCGTCCGCGGTCGAGACCGCGCTCGACCTGCGGCCCGGTCTGGGCGTCGGGGATCTCGCGCTGGATCTCGCTAGGCAGTACTTCAAGAGCGGGGAGTTCGGTCGAGCCCTTCCGTTCTTTCAGCAGGCGGTCGGTGAAGGGGCCGACTCGGCTGCCGCGGTCGTCTTCGAGATCGGTCAGGTGTACGAGGAGATCGGGGACTGCACACACGCGCTGGAATTCTTCGAGCGCTTCCGGGAGAGGGTACGTCCCTGGGAAAGGGCTGAGGTGGAGTGGTACATCGGAACCTGCTCGTACAATCTCGCCCGTGAGCAGCGGACCGCGCTCGCTCCGGGCAGGTCGGATCTGGAGGCAGCTCTCTCCCGCCTGGACCGCGTCCTGGAGGTGGGCGAGCCGCGCAACCTCCAGGCCCAGTCATGGTTCGACAAGGGCGAGATCCTCTCCGCGCTCGGGCGCTGCGACGAAGCGATGGACGCGTATGCCCAGGTGCGTTACTCGGACAATGCCGGAGCGCTTCTCAGACGCGCTCAGGATCGCTTCGACGAGATCCGGTTCGGAAGAGGCCTCGCGTCCCAGCGGGGTGGGCGCTGCCGCTGATCCGACGCGATCTCGAACCCGAAACCCCCCGTTCCACCCAGTGTATCGTCCATCGATGGATCGAAAGCTCCGTACACTCGTAACCGCGGTGTTGATCGCGCTCCCCACGGGCGGGTGCGGGTCGTCGAATCCCTATCAGGGGATGACGGATCAGGAGCTGTACGCGCTGGGCCTCCAGCGGTACGATCGTGGGAACTGGGACGACGCCATCCATGCCCTCGACCGCCTGCTTCTCACGTTCGGCGGCTCCGATGTCGCCCCGGAGGCGCGCCTCCTCCTGGCGCATGCCCGTTTCGCCAAAGGCGACTACCTCAGCGCCCGCTCCGATTACCAGCGCTTTCTGGATCGCTACCCGGGGCACCAGGACGCCGCGGTGGCCGCGCTCGGCATTTGTCGCTCCTTGGCGGAGCTCTCGCCCAACGCGAACCGCGATCAGGCCTACACCAACGACGCGCTGGGGATCTGTCGGAACGTGGTCGTCGACTACGCCTCGACCCCCCAGGCTGCCGAGGCGGCGCAGATCTCGAACACGATGCGCCTGAAGCTCGCCGAGCACGAGTACCTGGCGGCCGATTTCTACTTTCGTAGGGAGCTCTTCGATTCGGCCATCCGGTACTTCGAGTTCGTGGCGCGACTGTATCCCGAGACGGAGTGGGCCCCGAAAGCCCTGCTGGGGATCTACCGCTCGAATGTCGCGATCGGATACGACGACCTCGCCGATGAGGCCCGTCAGAGGTTGCTGCAGTCGTACCCGGACTCGCCGGCGGCCGCCGAGGTCCGCTCCGACGGACCGGGTGCCTGAGGGCGGCGAGCGCATCGGGATCTTCGGCGGGACCTTCGACCCGCCACACGTCGGACACGTTCGGGTCGCGTTGGACGTCGCGGACCACCTGGCGCTCGATCGGCTCATCTGGATACCGGCGGGCCGGCCGCCGCACAAGGCCCGATCCCGGGTCACCGATGCCGACGTGCGGCTGGAGATGGTGCGGTTGGCGGCGTGCTGCGATCCGCGCTTCGAGGTCTCCACCATCGAGATCGACCGGCCAGGACCCTCGTACACCGTCGATACGCTCAGGGCGCTGCGCGCGCGCCATCCTCGTGCGGAGATCTTCCTGATCCTCGGTGCCGACCAGGTTCGAGACCTGGCTCGAACATGGCGACAACCAGAGTCGGTTATGGCCCTGGCGCGGCTCGCCGTCATGGATCGTGACGGGGACAGTGCGGTCGCGATGGCACCCATGCTCCCCGGCATGGAACGCGCGGTCCGCGTACCAGTGCGCCGGATCGACGTATCGTCGACCTCGGTGCGGGCCGCGGTGCGCGCCGGCGAGGACTTCGAGGCCCTGCTGCCTCCCGGGGTAGCCGCCGTGGTGCGACGGGCGGGCCTCTACATCCACCCCTGACCGCGTCCCGTGCGGGGCGCGGACCACGCATTAGATTCTCCGCCATGGAGCACCAGGAGGCACGAGCGAGGCCCGAGGCGGACGAACGGGGGAGCGTAGGTCGGTGAGGCTCGACGAGGTCGCGCTTCAGCGCTGGGGTGAGCGCGTGGGCCAGACCGTGGCTCCGCCGTTGGTGGTGGGCCTGAGCGGCCCTCTCGGTGCGGGAAAGTCGACGCTCGCCCGAGCCATCGGGCTGGGTGCCGGGGTCGTGAGGCCCATGCCTTCGCCCTCGTTCAACCTCCTCTTCCGGTATCCGGCCCGCCGGGGAATCGAGGTGGTCCATATGGACCTGTACCGCCTGGAGGACCCCGAGGAGCTCTGGGAGCTCGGTTGGCAGGACATCGGAGGGGAGCGGGAAATCGTGCTGATCGAGTGGCCGGAGCGGGCCGGACCCTTGATGCCACCCGACCACTGGCTCGTCCACCTGTCGATCCCCAGGAATGCGCCCCGGACCCGAGACGTGGGTGTCGACCGCGTGGGCTCCCCGGCGAGCCTGTCCGGGTTTCCGATGAGCGTCACCGGGCCATGACCGAGGGCTCCGCCTTCTCGCCGGGCGGTTGGTACCTTGCCCTCGACACCTCCGGACCGGTGGGGTACGTCGCCCTCGGTCGAGGCACCGAGGTGATCGGTAGGGCGACCATCGTCGAGCCCGACCGCCAGGCAGCCGAGCTGGTCCCGACCGTGGGGTCCGTGCTCGCTGAGGCGGGAGTGCGGGTCCAGGAGCTCTCGGGGATCGTCGTGGGAGAGGGTCCGGGGTCCTTTACCGGTGTCAGGGTTGCAGCCGCGACGGCCAAGGGGTTGGCACGGGGCGCGAGCCTGCCCCTGTGGAGCATCTCCAGCTTGGCCGCTGCCGCGCTCTCGGGAGGCGGGACCGGGGTCCGGTTCGTCCTGTTCGATGCGCGCGCCGAACGCGTCTACGCCGCGTGCTACGACGTCGGCGCGGGGAGTGTCGTGTGTCGGGTCTCCCCTCGCGCGAGCGAGCTCCGGCCCCTGCTCGCCGGGGACGTGCCCGTGGGTGCCGTATTCGCAGGCGACGGGGCCGTGCGGCACGCAGCCGCGATTCGGGCGGCCGGGTTCGACGTGGCCGCGCCACCGTCGGGCCAGCCCACGGGAGATGCCCTGTTGCAGGTGCTCGGACGAGCTCCGGAGACGCTTCCCTTGAGCGCGGTGGAAACGTGGGAGCCGGCGTACCTGAAGCCGTCTTCGGCGGAGCGCGAATGGATCGCGTGAGCGCCCCGGCATTGCCCACCGCCCGACCGATGCGTCCAACGGACGTGCACCGGGTGGTCGCGATCGAGGAGGAGGCGTTCACCAGCCCATGGCGGGCGGACACGTTCCATACGTTGCTGGATCGCCCCGGAGCGGAGCTGTGGGTGCTCGAGGCCCCCGGGGACGGGGTGATCGGCTATTCGGTGCTCTGGTGCATCCTCGATCAGGGCGAGCTGGCGAATATCGCGATCGCACCCGGATACCGGGGGAAGGGCCACGGAGCCCGTCTGCTGGCAAAGGTACTGGAGATCGCTCGCTCCCGGGGTGTGGAGTCCCTGTACCTCGAGGTGCGGATCTCGAACACGAAGGCTGCCGAGCTCTACCGCGGCTTCGGCTTCACGCAGGTGGGAATACGGAAGCGGTACTACGACAGCCCGACCGAGGACGCCATCCTGATGGTGGCCCGGCTATAGGGAAGCTCTGCACGGTTTGGGCGTTCCTCCCACGCCATGTCCGTGCCCACGACGGCGGAACATCGTGTGCAATGCCCGAAGCGCGACCCGCCCCAGCATGGTCGACGAGGGATCGCCCCCGCGAACGCCTTCGCCGCCTTGGCGTCGCCGCCCTGTCGGATCGAGAGATCCTCGTATTGATCCTTGGCAGCGGGGGGCCGTCCGGGTCCGTATTCCGGGTGGCCGAGCGCGTGCTGGCCGGATGCGGGGGGTCCCTGCGTCGCCTGGCGGCGGCGGACCCCGGTGCGCTCGAGACCCTGCCGGGGATCGGAACGGCGCGCGCCGGTCGTTTGATCGCGGCGCTGGAGCTGGGGCGACGGGCCGCTTGCGAGCCCGAGGGGGACGAGCTCCCGATCCGGGGACCGGAAGACGTGTTCCGCCGGTTGGGGCCGCGCCTCCGGGATCTACCGCAGGAGGAGTTCCACGCCCTGCTCCTGAACACGCGCCACCGCGTCATTCGGGAGGTCATGGTGTCGAGAGGGATCTTGGACGCGTCGCTCATCCACCCACGGGAGGTGTTCCGGCCAGCCGTCGCGGAGGGCGCCGCCGCCGTCGTTCTCGCCCACAACCACCCGTCTGGCGATCCCGAGCCGTCTGCGGAGGACCACGCAGTGACCCGCCAGCTGGTCGCGGCCGGAGAAGCCCTGGGAATCCCGGTCCTCGATCACGTGGTGGTCGGCCGGTCGGCGTTTCGGTCCTTGGGCGGGCAAGGAATGATGGCCGTCGGAACCCGAGCAGACCGTCCTTCCGGGGGTCATGCGGGCGGCACATAGGTTGCATTGGGTACCGTGCGGCGAGACGGGCTTGGGAGAAACATATGACGGCAATTCAAAAAAACGCGTTGACCCAGCGCCGGCTTGGCCGGTATCTTCGATGAGTCCTCGTCGGCTGAAAAGCCCTGTAACGTATGCCGAAGGAGCCCAGATGGTTCGCTCGGCCACGGCTCTGGTCACCGTCCTGATTCTTTCTGGATTCGTCTGGATCCAGCAGGTTGCCACGCACACCGTCGTGCGGGGGGACACCCTGTGGGACCTCGCCCAACGGTACTATCAGAATCCGTGGGAATGGCGCCGGATCTACGAGGCGAACCAGGACAAGATCAGGGATCCGAACCTGATCTACCCCGACCAGGTCTTCTCCATACCCGGCCTCACCGCAGAGATCACGGACGTCGCGGTGGAGCCAGGCCCCCGAGCTGCCGAGCCTCCGCAGGCCCGCCCCGGGGGTATCCAGCGCACCGTCTTCTACCAGGACACGTCGGTCATGCGGGCGGGCGTGGTGCGGGCCGCCGCGAACGCTTCCGTGGCGGTGGCCCGAGACGCGGTCTATTCCGCGCCCTGGCTCGAGCGCCTGGACGAGGAGGCGGAGCGGTTGGGCCGGCTTCAGGGCTTTGCGGGAGGCGCCAACGTTTCCCAGACGCCCCGCAGCTACGACCGCGTTCGGGTCGAATTCTTCGGGCCCCGGCCACGCGTCGGCGATCAGCTTCTCGTGTATCGGGTCGAGCGCAGGATCGAGAACGTGGGCGACGTCGTTTGGCCGACAGGCGTCGTCACCGTCTCCGTCGTGGACGAGAGCGACGTCGTGGTCATCGTCACCAAAGAATACGGGCGCATGCAGTTCGGTGACTTCGTGGGGGCGCTCCCGTCGTACGCGGTCACGCCCGGTGACGCGGCACAGCCCGTATCCGACGGCTCGGTGGCGATGATCATGGGGTTCGCGGGCGACAACGCCGTGCAGGATCTCGAGGGGATCGCCTTCCTCGATCTGGGCTCGGACGGCGGCGTCTCGG
>QJYK01000026.1 GCA_003248075.1 Gemmatimonadota bacterium
GCCCCACGATCATCGCCTGTCTGGAGCAGGGCGTACACGAGATACTCGATCGCGTGCGGGAACTCGTCCCATACCCACTGGCCCTGATCACCCGCCGGACTCTCGAGCGCCGCGAGCGCCGCCTGCAGATTGCCTTCGACGACGTCCCCCCAGTCGCCGCGCCGGACGTAGATGTGGGTGGGCATGTGCAGCGCATGGGGGTTGCGGGGCGCGATGGTGCTATAGCGGGCCACGACGTCGAGGGACTCGTCCTGGCGGGCATCGGCGTCGTTCGCGTGGATCATGTAGTGGATGGCGCCAGGGTGCGTGGGCACCTGACGCAGGATATCCTCCAGGACCTCGGCGGCTTCCTCGTTGTTGATCAGGCCCCCCGTGCTCGGCGCGACGGCGAGGTGGGACAGGGCGAAGAACGCCGCGGCCTCGAGGTCCCCCGGATTGGCTTCGTACAGCTGGCGCGTCGCCCTCTCCCACCCGGCGATCCGCTCCCAATAGTCCGCGTCCGGCGAGTCGAAGAACGCGCCGGCCGCCGCGACATACATGCGCTCACGTTCCGAGCCAGGGCCCGCTTTTCGGGCCATGGACAGCGCTTCTCTACCGCGGCGCAGGTCGTCCGCAGTGGGACGGGTCGGCCAAAGCGGCTGGAACAGCGTCATGGCGATGCCCCAGTACGCCATGGCGCACTCGGGATGGCCGGCGGCGATCGCCGAAAACTCGGCCCGAGCCCGTGGGTAGGTCATGTGGTGCAGGAGGGCGACCGCATGGTTGAGGGGCGCCTGCACCTCGGTGGCGCACGAGACCTGAAAGGCCACATCCCCGAGAGACTCCGGTTGCTGGGCCCGCGCCCCCGCCGTGAACGGCGGGTTCAGCAGTGCCAGCGAGAGCGCGGCGATGAAGGTCCCCCGCTTCGCCCGATGCTTCGTCAACAAGAGCCTCCTGGCTGGTGCACGCCACTCAGTATGACGTGTCGACCCCGGGTGGGGCCAGCGCGGGTCGCGCCCGCCCCGGGCAGGCGCTCGGCGGGAGTCAACGCCCCAGGTACTCCCGCCTGAACTGGTGGTGCGCTCGCGCCGCTTCCGGTGGACCGAGCACATGGGTCGTGCCGGCAACGACCCACACGATCTCGTCCGCCGCGCCGAAGAGGTCCTCCACGTCGTGACCCGTGATGACGATGGCGCAGCCCAGGGCCCGCAGGGTTCGCAGCCCGTCTTCCACGAAGGCACGATCCTTCGGAGCGACTCCCGTGAACGGCTCGTCCATGAGAAGACACGATGGCTCCCGAAGCAGGGCCATGGCCAGCGACGCCCGCTGCCTCTCTCCACCGGACAGCATTGGAGGCTTCCGGCCCTGGAGCTGCTCCAGCGCGAGCCGGCGGACGGTCTCCGTGACCTTCCCCTCCGTCCCGTAGACCCGCGCGATGGCGTCGAGATGCTCGCCCACCGTGAACAGCCTGGTCAGGGCGGAGCCCTGAGCGGCATAGAACAGTCCCTGACGCGCCATCGACGCCAGGTCGGGTCGACCGAGCAGCTCTCCGTGGAACAGGATCCTCCCGTAGTCTGCAGCGACTTGGCCGATGGCGACGCGGAGCATCGTCGACTTCCCCGATCCGTTGCGCCCCATCAAGGCCGTGATGACCCCGCGCCGCGCCCTGAAGGAGGCCGCCTTCAGAACCGGCTTGCGTCCGAACGACTTGCCGAGCCCGTCGGCCTCGAGCACGACCTCACCGCTGTTCACGGCACCAACGCTTCCAGGAGCGCAGCCACGGGAAT
>QJYK01000060.1 GCA_003248075.1 Gemmatimonadota bacterium
GGCTGGCCGTAGGGGGCCGTGGCGCCACGTTCGAGCACCTGGAGCGCCAGCTCGTTTTCGCCCAGGAGGACGAGGAGGCTCGGCAGCTCGAAGTTCCCGAAGAGCACACCGGATTCGGCATCGCTGGATGAAAGGAGGGGGAGGGAGATGAGGTGCCGAGCCAGGGCGCGACCATCTCCCCGCCCCTCGAGGGCTGCGAGGAGGGCCTCGGCCTGCCACTCCAACCCGCCGCCGATCTCCGCCGCCCACGCCTCGAGCCCCGGGCGGGCGTCTTCGGGACCCGACTCGTGGAGCCGTCCCAGCAGGTCCGCACCCCGGCACTGACTCCCGTTGCCGCCCCTCGCCAAGGGCTCCGCGCATCGGTCGACCGCCTCGTCGTATCGGCCCAGGGACAGAAGCAGGTCCGCGTGATTGTCCGCCATGACCGCCGACTGCGGATCCAGGGTCGAGGCCCGCTCCAGCTCGGCCAGGCCGTCCCCCGGGCGTCCTACCGTCATGAGCAACGTACCGAGCCACTGATGCGCGGTGGCGAACGACGGGCTGAGCGCGACGGCTCGCTCCAGCAAGGCCAGGGCGGTTTCCTTACGACCGTCGGCCGTGGCGATGGTGCCCAGCGCCGCAAACGCCTCGGGCTGATCGGGTTCGAGGGCGAGAGCCCGTTCCGCGGCGTCCCTGCCGCGCGCGAAGGCCTCCTCGTGGCTGATCCGGGGCGTATAGTCCGCGAGGACGGAGTAGACGAGAGCGAGCCCCTTGTAGGCTCTCGTGAAGTCTGGCGCGATCTCGGCGGCGCGCTCGAACGCGTCGATGGCGTCGAAAAGACCCTGCACGGAGCGGCTCTGCCAGAGTGCCAGGCCCCGCAGGTAGAGATCGTAGGCCGCTGCATCCACTTCTGCCGGCGCGGCCGCCTCGGCCGGCGCGGCGCCGCCCACACGCACCTGTAGCTCCTCCCCGATGGCGCGTGCGATCTCGTCCTGGACCGCGAAGATGTCCTCGAGGTTCCGGTCGTAGGTCTCGGACCAGAGATGGAAGCCGGTCTCCGCGTCGATGAGCTGGGCCGTGATCCGGACGCGCTCGCCCTGCTGCCGAACGCTGCCTTCCAGCACCATCCCCACCTGAAGGGCCCGAGCGATCTGGGGCACCTCGAGGTCCTGGTCCTTGAACGCGAACGACGACGTCCGCGCCGCGACGCGCAGCTCCGGGGTCCGCGCCAGGACGTTCAGGATCTCCTCGGAGATGCCGTCCGAGAAGTATTCCTGGTCCGGGTCGCCGGACATGTTCACGAAGGGCAGCACGGCGATGGAGTGGGCGTCGGTCGTGGCCCCCGCCTGGGCGCTCCACGGCCTCCAGTACCCGACGATGACCGCGGCGGCCATGATCAGACCGGCAACGATGACGCGCTTGTTGCCGGTGGCGGTCGCATCGGGGCGGATCCCCTCCGGGGTCACGTCGAAGATCCACGCGAGCACGACGGCGAGCGGAAAGCCGAGGAGGACCAGGAGCGTCACGAACCCGGCCGCCCACTCCGGCAGGCCGAGCTGAGGCGCCACGGTGTCGGCGACCTGGATGACCACCCAGGCCACCACGAGATAGGCCCCGCCCACCTTGAAGACGTTGCGGCGTTTCAGCTCGGAGAGGAACGACATGGACCCCGAAAAGGGTTGGGCTGGCGATGAGGGGGGACCCGGGACGGCGGGATTGTGGGACGAGCGATTGTGGACGGCAAGGAACCTGCGTCGCTCGCGGCCGTCGCCGACGGC
>QJYK01000304.1 GCA_003248075.1 Gemmatimonadota bacterium
GTCAAGCCTGTGATCGGGTCGTGGGGCCGGTTGATCGGTCGTGTCAACGACGCCGACGCCCTCGAGAGCATCCTCGACCACAAGGAGGCCCTGGGCGGGGCACCGCACGCCGTCATCTATCTCCAGCGCTTCGTGGACAAGAGGGGGCGTGACATCCGTTCGTTCGTGGTGGACGGCCGATGCGTCGCGGCGATCGAGCGCACCTCGGCGCATTGGAAGACGAACACGGCGCTGGGGGCGACCGCCTCGGCCCGAATCGTCGACCCCGAGCTGGCGGCACTGTCCGAGGCGGCCGCGGCCGCGGTGGGCGGAGGCGTCGTGGCCATCGATGTCTTCGAGACCGACCGGGGACTGCTGGTCAACGAGGTGAACGGGACCATGGAGTTCCGCAATTCCGTCCACACGACCGGCGTGGACATCCCGGGCCTCGTCGCGGACCACGTGGTGCGGAGGGCGACGGAGTCCCCGGGAGAAGGCGCAAGGGGCCGCGTGGCGTGATCCGGGTCTCCATCCTGGGAGGCTCGGGATACGGTGGTGGCGAGCTGCTCCGCATCCTCCTGGGGCACCCTGCCGTCGAGGTCTCACAGGTGACGTCGCGAAGCCTGGCCGGCAAGCCTGTGTCGCGCGCGCATCCCAACCTGCGCGGGGCGACGCCGCTTCGCTTCACGGACCCGGACGATCTCGGGCAGTGCGACCTGCTGTTCGCCGCGCTGCCCCACGGCGAGGCCGCCCGCCGATGGGACGACCTGGCGCCCCTCGCGGAGCGGTTCATCGACCTCAGCGCGGACTTCAGGCTCGATGACCCCGCAATCCATGCGCGCCACTACGGAGAGCACCCACGCCCGGATCTGCTCGGACGATTCGCTTACGGCCTCGCCGAGGTCAATCGCGATGCCATTCGGGACGCCACCCACGTGGCTGCCGGAGGCTGCAACGCCACCGTCTCGATTCTCGCCCTCGCGCCGCTGTATGAGGCGGGCGTGGTCCACCGTGACCGCACGGTGGTGGACGTGAAGGTCGGATCCAGCGAAGGCGGGGCACAGCCCAACGAGGGCTCGCACCACCCGATCCGGTCCGGCGTCGTACGCCCCTACAAGGCCGTCGGTCACCGGCACACGGCCGAGGTCGAAGCCGTGCTCTCCAGGACCGGCGACGCCCGGGTCCATCTGAGCGTCACCGCGGTCGACGTGGTGCGTGGGGCCGCCGCCCTGGCCCATGTCTTCCTCACCGAGCCGCTGGCGGAGAAAGACGTCTGGGGCATTCTCCGTAGCCGCTACGGTGCCGAGCCGTTCGTGCGCTTGGTGGCCGAGCGCTCGGGAGCGTTCAAGCTCCCGGACCCGAAGCTTCTCGCGGGGACGAACTACTGCGATGTCGGATTCGAGCTCGACCCGCTCTCCGATCGTCTGGTGGTGATCGCCGCCATCGACAACCTGGTGAAGGGCTCGGCGGGACAGGCCGTTCAGGCGATGAACATCATGATGGGCTGGGACGAGCGCGCGGGGCTGGCGTTTCCCGGCCTGCACCCGGTGTGACCATGTGTCGAATTCTGGCCGTCCAGGCCGACGAGCCCGTCGACCCGGTGCCGTGGATCGAGGCGTTCGCCGAGCGTTGTCGCGCGAGCCGCGAGTACCAGGGCGACGGCTGGGGCGTGGCCTGGCGGGAGCGCGATGCCTGGCTGCGGCACCGATCCGTACGACCGATCTGGGACGACCTCCCCGACGTGTTGCCGGGGTCGCGCCTCTTCGTCGTGCACGCGCGCAGCGCGTTTCGAAACGAGGGCGTCGCCGTCGAGAACAACATGCCCTTCCTGGAGCAGGACCTGGCCTTCGCGTTCAACGGCGAGCTTCGCGGCGTGCGCCTTGCCGCACCCGGCGACACGGGCGCAGCGCGACTGCTCCACCTCTTCACGCGCTTCCGAGCGTCGGCGGCAGGCGACGGACTGGCCGCGCTGGCTCGCCTGGATGGGGTGATCGCCTCGCGCACCGACTACGTCCGCGCGCTGAACCTGGTGATCAGCGACGGCCGGTCGATCTGGGTCAACGCCCACCACTCCGAAGATCCGGACTACTTCACGATGCACCACGCGTGGGTCGATCTCGGCCACGGTGCCGTCGCGCGCGCGGTCACGTCCGAAAGGCTTTCGCTCCCCGGTGTGGAGCCCCGTTGGGAGGCGATTCCCAACCACACGACACAGATCCTCGGGGAGGTCGCGACGTGCTGATCGTCAAAGTGGGCGGCGGTGACATCGACCTGGACGCGATCGCGGTGGACCTGGCGTCGCTGGCGAGACCGTTCGTCTTGCTTCATGGCGCGAACAAGCTGCGCGACAACGTGGCTGTCGCGCTCGGACACCCGCCCACCGTGGTCGAGTCCGTGTCCGGCTACACCAGCGTGCTGACGGACGAGCACGCGATCGACGCGCTGATGGCGGCATACGCCGGCATCCGGAACAAGAGGCTGGTGGAAGCCCTGCGCAGGGCCGGGGTGAACGCGCTCGGCCTCACCGGGCTCGACGGAGGACTCGTCCAGGGTGTACGCGGGCCTGGAATCCGCACGATTCGAGACGGGCGCAAGCTCCTGCTCCGCGACCTGTCGGGAAAGCCCCGCCGGGTCGACGGGCGTCTGCTGCGCACCCTCCTGGGGGAGGGGTATGCCCCGGTCATCACGGTGCCGATCGTCGGCGAGGATGGCGGAGCCCTCAACACGGAGAACGACGATGTCCTCGCGCTCCTGGCCTCCGACCTGGGCGCCAGCGACGTGGTCTCTCTCATCGAGGCGCCTGGGCTGCTGTCCGACCGACGAGACCCTTCGACCGTCGTGCGCGATCTGGAGAGCGCGGATCTCGAGGCGTGGGAGGGCCGGGTCGAGGGTCGGATGAGGCGGAAGATCCGTGCCCTGCGAACGCTCTTCGAGCTCGCCGCGCCTCCGGGGCCCGTGGTGCGCATCGCCGACGGCCGGACGCGGCAGCCCGTGAGCGAGGCCCTCGCCGGCGCGGGCACGAGGGTGACCCTTTCACCGGGGCGGCAGCTCGCCGTCCCCACCTCCGCCGACCAGGATCCGGGACACGCCCTCCATGCCACGTCCAGCGCCGGTTGGCTGGAGCGCCAGCGGGTCCATGAGCTGGATCCCTACGGAAAGAGGGGCCTCACCCTGGTCGACGGGACCGGCGCGACCGTGCGCGACATCGAGGGACGCGTGTACGTCGATTGCATCGGCGGGCACGGGGCTCTCGCCCTCGGACACCGCCATCCGGCCCTGGCGGTGGCCCTGGCCGACCAGGCGGAGCGGGTCTGGTCCGTACCCGGCTCCTACGGGTCCCCGGCGCGCGCCAGGCTGCTGGAGCGACTTCACGAGGCACTTCCCGCGGAGCTCGATCGGACCTTCCTGTCGAACTCGGGGACCGAGGCCGTGGAGGCCGCGCTGAAGATCGCGCGCAGCCACACCGGACGCTCCGGCTTCGTCGCGGCCCTGCGCGGATTCCACGGCCGCACCATGGGGGCGCTGTCGGTCACGAGCGAGGCCCGTTATCGGGAACCCTTCGAGCCGCTCCTGGGCGGGGTGCGCCGGATTCCGTTCAACGACCGTGATGCGCTTCGGGACGCCGTCGACGAAGAGGTGGCGGCGGTGGTCCTCGAGCCGGTGCAGGGCGAAGCGGGCGTGCACCCCGCCGACCCGGGGTTCCTGCAGGCGGCCCGCGAAGCGTGCGACGCGGCGGGTGCGCTCCTCGTTCTCGACGAAGTGCAAACGGGCTTCGGCCGTACCGGTCGAATGTTCGCCTTCGAGCGCGCCGGCGTAGTACCGGACGTGCTATGCCTGGCGAAGAGCATCGCCGGCGGGCTCCCACTGGGCGCGACGGCGGTGCGGCGCGGGATCGAGCTGCCCCTGGGCGCCCACGGGTCCACGTTCGGCGGGAATCCCCTCGCCTGCGCGGTGGGCCGTGCCACCCTCGACGTTCTCCTCGACACCGAGTTGCTTTCGGAAGTCGAGGAGAAGGGACACCGGCTCGAGGCCCTGCTCGTGCGTGCGTCGCTGCCGGTCGTGCGCGAAGTGCGCCGCGTCGGACTCATGGTGGGGATTCAGCTACGCCTGCCGGTGCGGCCGTACCTCGCGCGTCTGCAGGAGGAGGGCGTCCTCGCGCTCGCGGCAGGATCGACGGTGCTCCGCTTGCTGCCGCCTCTCATCATCACCGGTGAGCAGATCGAGCTCGTGGCTCGCGCGCTCGTGCGCGTGCTCGGCGAGGCCCCCGAGGCGTCGTCGGATGCGGCCCGCGATCGGTCTCTGGAGTCGCGCGGGGACCCGTATGCGCCGGGCCAGGGCTCCGAGCCGGGACCCGCCCTGCTCAGCCGGCCCTAGTCCCGTCCGGAACGGGTGACTCAGGGACGGCCAGCACGGGCGTGATCCCGTCCGGGTACCCGAGATCGAAGAGCATCCCCTCCGAGACGTGGCCCATCATCCGGCGCGGCTCCATGTTCACGACGAAGAGGGCCTGACGGCCGACGATCTCGGCGGGGTTCCGTCGCTCGGCCTTGATCCCGGCCAGGATGGTCCGCTCGTGGTCACCGAACGAGACCCTCATGCGCACGAGCTTGCGGGAGCCCTCCACGTCATGGACTTCCCGAACGGTCCCGACACGGACGTCGAGGGCGCTGAGGGCGTCGATGCCCACCGATGGCTTCACGGGAGCCGGTTCCATGGCGACAGAATCGCCCCTTGCGCCCTCCCGGTCGACCCATAAGATTCTTCCATAAGCA
The DNA here is from genome assembly GCA_003248075.1 of Gemmatimonadota bacterium. Taxonomy (GTDB): domain Bacteria; phylum Gemmatimonadota; class Gemmatimonadetes; order Longimicrobiales; family Gaopeijiaceae; genus SZUA-318. The sequence continues at coordinate 4,752 of QJYK01000304.1, forward strand.
TCTTACTGGAGAGGCGGGTAGCCGTGAAAGACACTGCGAACAATCTCGTCCGGGGAACGGTGGACCTGGTGGTCCTGCGCACCCTCGTGCGCGGACCCATGCACGGGTTCGCCATAGCGCGCTGGATCCGGGAGGGAAGCGACGACGAGGTGCGCTTCGAGGATGCGGCCCTCTACCAGTCGCTCCATCGGATGGAGCGCCAGGGGCTCGTCTCGTCTTCCTGGGGACGATCGGAGAACAACCGTCGGGCGCGCTTCTACGCTCTGACCCCGAAGGGCAGGCGGCGCCTGGACGATGAGTCGGCGGCGTTCCGGAGCTATGCGGCGGCGGTCACGCGGCTGCTCGAGGGCGACGGCTGACGCCGGGGGAGGTGGGGCATGCGAAGGGAATCACGACTGATGCGAGAGAATCCGGAGCGCGACGTCGCCGAGGAGCTGGCCTTCCATGTGGCGCGCCGGGTGGACGAGCTCCGCCAGGAGGGGCTATCCCGAGCCGAGGCCGAGCGTCGGGCGCAGCACGAATTCGGGGATCTGGAGGCGACGCGACGCTATTGCGCGGCGCAGGATCGACGGCGTCTCCGGGCCTCGGCGATCACCGCCGCCGCGGCCGCCGTCCGCGACGACTTCACGCAGGCGTGGCGCTCGCTGGTCCGGGCTCCACGCTCCGTTCTGGTTCCCCTTTTCATTCTGGCCGCGGGCATCACGTTGAACGCGCTCGTGTTCAGCGTGGTGCGGAGCGTCCTGCTGGCCCCCCTCCCCTTCCGCGAAGCGAGCCGGGTGGTCGTCGCTGCCGAGACGGGAACCGGTCTTGGTGGAGCCTCCTACCCCGTACTCACCTCCTGGCGCGAGCAGGCTGCGGGCGCGGACGGATTGGGAGCGTACCTCCGGAACGCGTCGATCCTGAACGAGTCTGGCGAGCCCCGCCACGTCTCGACGGCCCTGGTCACCGAGGGCTTTCTCTCCCTCCTGGACCGCCCCCTGCTCCTCGGTCGCGGCCTCGGCGCGGAGGAGCACGCACCGGGCGGCACCCCGGGTGTGCTGGTCTCCGAGGGGTTCTGGCGAGGTCCGCTCGGCGGCGATCCCGATGTCCTCGACGCCACCGTGTCGCTGGACGGCACCGAGCACCCCGTGAGGGGCGTGCTCCGCGCCGAGGCCGCCTTCCCGGACGATGTGGAGCTCTGGCTCCCCGTCGAGAGGGAGAACCCGGGGCTCACCGAGGTGGTCGGCGCTAAGATCTTCACGACCCTGGTGAGGATGCGGCCGGGCGTCCATCCCGCAGAGCTCGAGGCCCAGCTCGGCCCGTTGACCGCTTCGGTTCCAGGCGGTGCCGAAGCCGTCTCGGTCGTCACGGCGTCCGACCGTTTCCTGGGAGACGTACGCCGACCGCTCCTTCTCCTGCAGGCCGCGGTCCTCCTCGTGCTCCTCGCGGCGTGCGCCAACGCCGGGGGATTGCTGCTCGCGCGCGCCACTTCCCGCCGCGCCGACCAGGCCGTGCGGACCTCTCTGGGGGCCGGATCGCTCCGAATGGCCCGAACGGTCGTCGCCGAGGGCGTCCTCGTCGGGCTCGGCGCCGGCCTCGCCGGCCTGACGTGCGCGAAGGCTCTGCTCGCTCCGGCGCTCACCCTGGTACCGCCGGGACTCCCGCGCTCCGACGATGTCACGCTCGACGCCACCGTGGTCGTGGCGGCCCTCCTCCTGGCCGTGGCCACCGGCGTGGTGACGGCGCTGGCCCCGGCTCTCTCGGGGATGCGCGTCGATCCCTCCGAGCTGCTGCGTGCCACGCGGGGCCAGACCGGTGCAGCGCCCTGGCTCAGGAGGCTTCTCGATGGGCTCGCGGTCGGTCAGGTCGGCCTGGCGATGCTGCTCACGGTCGGAGCGACGCTCCTCCTGCGCAGCTTCGTCGCGACCGTGCGAGAGGACGCCGGGTTCGAGCCCGGCGGAATCACGGTCCTCGACATCTCGCCGCCGGAGGCTCGCTACCCCGATCTCGCCAGCGTGCACGCGCTCCAGCGCTCCCTGCTGGAGCGGGCACGCGGCCTTCCAGGTGCGAGCGCGGCCGCGCTCGCCGTCAACCTCCCGATCTCCGGCTCCAACATGGTCTCGCCGCTGATGGTCGAGGGAGCGGCGCAACCCACCGCCGCGGCGCAGATCTCCGCGGTCACGTCGGGCTTCTTCGAGGTGCTCCGCATTCCCGTCTCGGAAGGCGGCCCAGGCCCGGAGTGGGACATGGAGGGCGGGCGCCGGATGATCGTCACGGACGCGACCCTGCGCACGACGGAAGGTCGGCCTCTGGCCGTCGGCGACCGGGCACACTCGTTCTTCGACACGCCTGCGGACGGCTCGCCCGCGATGCGCGACCTGGTCGGCATCGCCGGACCCGTCCGTCATCGCGGCTTGAGGGAAGCGCCCGCTGCGATCGCCTATGAGCCGTTCTTCCAGCGCATGGACGTGCGTGGGTTCTCCCTGCTCGTTCGCTCCAGCGCGCCGGAGGGGACGGTGGCGGAGGCTGCCCGCGCACTGGTTCGGGATGTGGACCCCACGCTCGCCACGGACCGGATCACGACCATGGACGCGATGGTGGGGCGCTCGGTGGCCGCGCCCCGCTTCTATGCTTTGGGACTCACGGTCTTCGGTGTCCTCGCTGTCCTCCTCGCATTGGCGGGTTGCCATGCGGGTCTCGCCTTCAGGGTGAGCACCCGTCGAAGAGAGTTGGGATTGCGCATGGCGCTCGGGGCCTCATCGCCGCGGCTGCGCACGATGGTCGTGCGTCGGGGCCTGACCCTGGCGACGGTCGGCGCGGCGCTGGGCCTGTCAGGTGCGGCCCTGGCGAGTCGCTTTCTGGAAAGCCAGCTCTACGACGTCAGTCGCACCGACCCGCTCACGTACATCGTCTTGGCGGCTTTCGTGCTGGCGGCCACAGCAGCGGCCGCGGACGGGCCGGCCCGACGCGCGGCGGCGATGGATCCGGCCACGGTGCTGAGAGAGGATTAGGCGCTCGCTCCACGAGACGGTGCCCCGGCTGCGGCCAGAGCCGTTCCCGGAGCGGGGATCGCGCCGGCCAGTCCAGCGACGAAACCCCGACGTGTCAGCTCACGGCGTCATCACGCCTGCGTAGGGCACGCCGGTCAGCAGCGAGATGTCGCGGTCGTAGGTCGTGAGGTCGTCCATGCGGAAATCCTTCAGGTGGGCGTGCCCGCACGCACGAGCCAGGACCTTCATGAGCTCGACCGATGCAGACAGGAAATTCGCGAGGCGCCGCGCCGACTCGTCCACGACGAGGCGAGCCCGGAGTCCCTTCTTCTGAGTGGCGATTCCCACGGGGCAGTTGTTCGTGTGGCAGGCACGCATGCCCAGGCAGCCGATCGCCTGCAGTGCGGAATTCGCGATCGCGACGCCGTCGGCGCCCATGGCCAGCGCCTTCACGAAGTCCGATTCGGTGCGCAGGCCTCCGGTGATGATCAGGGTCACGTCCGTCGCGCCGCGGGCATCCAGATGTCGTCGGGCACGCGCGAGGGCCACCATGGTCGGAACGGTGATGTTGTTCTTGAACAGCTCCGGAGCCGCGCCCGTCGCGCCTCCCCTCCCGTCCAGGATGACGTAGTCGGCACCGGCCTCGAGCACGAAGTCCAGGTCCTTCTCGATGTGCTGCGCGCTGATCTTGAAGCCCACCGGAATGCCGCCGCTCGCGGACCGGACCTCGTCCGCCAGCGCCGCGAAGTCGGATGGCGTGACCAGGTCCTCGAACCTGGACGGACTGATGGCGGGGTGGCCTTCGGGAATGCCCCGCACCTCGGCGATCCTCCCGACCACCTTGGAGCCGGGAAGGTGTCCGCCGGTTCCTGTCTTCGCACCCTGTCCGCCCTTGAAATGGAGTGCCTGGCAGCGCAGCACCTTGTCCAGGCTCCATCCGAATCGTGCGGACGCCAGCTCGTAGAAATAGCGTGAGCAGGCCTCCTGCTCCTGCGGTAGCATCCCACCCTCGCCGGAGCAGATCCCCGTCCCGGCGCGTTCGGCTCCCGCAGCGAGCGCGACCTTGGCCTCCTGGGACAGCGCGCCGAAGCTCATGTCGCTCACCAGCACGGGGATCTCGAGGCGCAGCGGCCTGGCCGCCCTCGGTCCGATCACCAGCTCGGTGCCGACCGGGGCCCCGTCCGCGAGCGGGCGGCGCGCCAGCTGGGCAGTGAGGAGCTGGACCGACTCCCAGCGCGGGAGCTCGGTGAGCGGGACCCCCATGGCCGAAACCCGGCCGTGAGCGCCCACCTTGGACAGGCCGTCGCGGGCCAGCGCCTGGATGTAGCCGTTAAACGGCTCCTCAGGGCCACCGTGAACGTCCTGATAGGTGCCCAGGTACTCGTCGCGGCGGTAGGGCTGCGGATGATCGATCGCCCACGACGCGACCTCGTTCTCGTCGACGAGAACGGCGTCGAGCTCCTCGTCGACCCATGCCTGGAACCGGTGCAGCACCTCGTCGTTGTTGTACTCGCTGACACCGGTATCGTAGCGGTAATCCCAGCCGTGCACGCCGCAGATGAGGTTGCGTCCCTCGATGCGTCCGTCGGCGAGGAGCGCCCCGCGGTGATGACATCGACCGTACATCACGCTCACGCGACCGTCGTATCGGATCACCACGAGATCGACGTTCGCCACCAACGCGTATGCGGGCTGCCGGTCGCCGAGCTCGCTCCAGGTCGCGACCTTGACCGTACTGGCCGGGATCGTGGGCAGATTCATGTGAGGATCCTCTGTGGGGTGCGGCGGACCCGCCATCTTGGGCACCTCCACGCCGAGGCGCTACCGGATCCGCGGAACGCGGCGCGAGCCCATCGTGGCACGGGCGGCGACGGCGCGAGCCGGTCAGGAGAGCACGGCTCGCTCCGCCGCCCGGATCGCGTCCTCCAGGAAGCGCCCCAGGGTGTCCGCCGGCTCTCCGCCGCTTCCCACCAGCTCCTCCCCGGTCAGGACCGCGCCGGTCCACCCTTCCGAGTGCCAATGACCCACGCGCAGCGGCGCGAGCCTCGCCAGGTCGGGCGGCGGCCACGCGTTGACGTACCAATACCAGCCCTCGTAGCCACCCCCCATCGGCGCAAGGCCCACTCCGACGGTGCGCGCGGCCTCCCGTTCGTCCGCCGGACGAACGGTGATCAGCGTCGCGATGTCGAAGTGATGCGGCCAGCAGCGCACCTCGGACGCTGCCCGCTCCGCCGCCAGGGCCTCGAGCCGGGCCGCCGCACCGGAGTAGAGCGCGGACAGGACGCGACGCTCACGGCCGCGATCGGCGGAGAAAGCCTCTCCGCGTGCCGCGGGCCCCTCGGGGATCGTGAACTCGGGAAGCGACAGCGTCAGCTCGGCGAGGCCGAGCACGCCCGAGAGGATCTCTTCCAGCCAACCAAACCCCTCCGCGCGAGTGCGACCCCCGAGGGTGAAGGCGTGGCGCTCGGTCCCGCCCCCGTCGGTGACGAACAGCGTGAGATCCGCCGGGCGCACACCGACACGCGCCGCTTCGCCGGGTCCGAGCGGTTCCCCCACAAAGGCCTCGGCTCCCCGCCACCACCTCATGCCGCGGTGGCTGTCGTCGTCCCTGGGCGTCGCGAGCGCCTGTCCGGCGGACGCGATGGCTTGTACCGCCTCGTGGAGCTCGAGGGTGGCGTCTCCCAGACTCCCGGGCGGCACCGCGCGGATCTCTCCCCATTCCTCGGACACAGGTCTCCTTCCTCCGTCTCTGGTCCCCTTCGCCGCGTGGTCCGGTCCGTGCCGGCGTCACCCGGTAGCGTCCGCGTCGTATCCCGGGTATGCATCTACGGTTCCTGGAGAGGATGATGGGCGGACGCCGTCGCCTCGCTGCGGTGTTGCTGTCGACCACCGTGGCGCCCCCGCTCGCCTGTTCCGCGCCGACGGGCCCCGAGGCGCGCGCCGACCTCACCGTGCTGTTCATCGGCAACAGCCTCACGTATACCAATGACCTCCCCGACCTGGTGCGGTCCATCGCGGAGGCCGCGGGACACTCTTTGGCCGCCAGCCAGCTGGCGTATCCGAACTACAGCCTGGAGGACCACTGGAACGCGGGTGTGGCCGCTGCCATCCGCGAAGCGCGTCCGGACGTGGTGGTCATGCAGCAGGGGCCCTCCTCACTGCCCGAAAACCAGATCTATCTCCGAGCGTGGGCCGACACGCTGGCCCAGGTAATCAGGGAAGTCGGAGCCCGCCCAGCGCTGCTCATGGTCTGGCCCGACCGGACCCGCATGGACTACTTCGCAGACGTGCGCGACGCCTACCGCCAGGCCGCCCTCGCGACCCGCGGGATCTTCGTCCCCGCCGGCCAGGCCTGGCTGGAAGCATGGGCGCTCGACCCCGATCTCGCCCTCTACGGTCCCGACGGATTCCACCCCTCGCGGCTGGGCTCGGAGGTGGCCGCTCTCACCCTCTTCCGGGCCCTCTTCGACCGGAGCGTCGCCGAGCTGCCGGACCGGATGGTGCCCGTCACCGGGGGCCTGCCCACGATCGACCTCGGGGATGCCGGAGAGGTTGTCAGGGCCGCCGTCGAGGCGGCCGTAGCGGGGTGGGCGCTGCACTGAGGCGAGCCGTCGGCGAAAACGTGGCCCTCGGCCGTCCGGTCAGTCCACCTCGCCGGCCACGACCCTTCGGAACACTTCTACCGCCCCCCGGACCCGGGTCGGGTCCAGCCCGACCCATTCGTCCCACGCGCTACCCATCCCCGCCTGTCGCTCCAGGAGCATCTCGACGACCCCGACCACCGTCCTTCTGAGGTCCGGCGCCGCCAGGTTCATGCGGCGCCACATCGCCGCCAGCACGCGCAGCGAGCCACGGTCCTGCTCGAACAGCGTGTCCAGCTCCTCGTCCTTGAAGAACGGTCCCTCGGCGGCGGCCCGGAGACAGCGGTCCACGACCTCGGCCACGTGGTCGTCGAGCCGCCGGAGGAGCAGCTTCTGGGAACGAAGCGCCAGGGCCTTCCCCAGGTAGGTCATCAGCGGATACACGGAATCACCGAGGCCGTCCAGCACCACGGTGCGGGCGTCCGTGAGGTAGATGTAGAGTCGATCGTAGTGCTGGTCCTTGAGCCGCACCTTTTCGGACAGGTCGGGATCGATCCAGTCATACCCGACCAGCTCCGAAAAGGGGACCAGGTCCGAGATGCGATCTCCCACCTCTCTGGCGACCCGGCGCGGAGTGACCAGCAACGAGGCGCCGGACCGGGTGAGGATGCGTACGGCCGCGCCGCGCTCCCCGAGCATGTCCTCGACGCCTTCAGGACTCTCCGGAAGCAGGGTCGCGTTCAAACCGCTCCGTCGACCGGCCGCGTCCATGAAGATGTCCACCAGCTGCTCGGATAGGAGGACGTCGAGGAGGGGCATGGTGCGGTTGCAGCGCGTCTCGGAGGTGGTCGGCTCCAGGAACTACCCGTAAGGCCCGGCATCGTTGCCAGGCCGCAGGTCGGGGCTACGTTCAGGGGATCTCGTCCAGATCCACTCCGCTCGAGGTGGCCCGTGTCTCTCCCCCGACGGCTCTGTGCACGCAGCCTGCCTCACCTGGCCCTGCTCCTGCTCGTCTTCCTGTCCGCGCCCGTCACGGCACAACAGAAGCGGGCGCTCACGTTCACCGACCTCATGCAGATCCGTCAGATCGAGCAGCCGTCGATCTCGGCGGACGGCCGCTGGGTAGCGTTCACGGCCCGGCCCGACCGCGGTGACCCGGAGGTCATCGTACGATCCGCGGACGGTCGCCTCCGATACGCCATCGCGCTCGGTGCCAGGCCCCTGATCTCAGCCGATGGCGCGTGGGTGGCGGCTCGGCTCGAGCCGACTCTCGAGGCGCAGGAGACCGCCAAAGGCGACACCCCGCGGCGGGGCCTCGCCGTGCTCGCGACCTCGACCGGCGAGCTCGACCGTTTCGACGACGTCCAGGACTACGCGTTCTCGGAGGACGGTCGTTGGCTCGCGTGGCACCGCTTCGAGGTGCGAGCTGAGAAGGGGTCGGCGGATTCCACCTCTTCAGCGCGGGAGGAGCGCCCGCCGGTGTCTCCAGGCGACGGGAAGAGGAAGGCGGGCACGCCCCTGGTCATTCGGTCGCTCGCCGACGGGACGGAGGTCGAGGTGCTCGGAGTGCGCTCCTGGGCGTTTGCCCCCGGCGCACCCCGAATCGCCTATGCCGTGGCGTCGTCGGATAACGCGCGCGACGGCCTGTACGTGCGGGACCTCGTGTCGGGCTCGGAAGCCGTCGTGGACTCACGTCCCTTCGGGCACTATGCCGAGCTCTCGTGGAGCGAAGACGGCGGATCACTGGCTTTCGTCCGTGCCGAGGAGAACACCGACGGTGAGCCCGGACGAGGCACGCTCGTGGCCTGGAACGATTCCACCGCGGCCGATCTGGTCGACCCGGACGAGGCACCCGGCGGCTGGCTCATCCCGACCGTCAACGAGCTCCGATGGAGCGAGGACGGGCAGCGGCTCTTCTTCGGCTGGCGTCCACTCCGCGCGGACGAACAGGAGGCCGCGGTCGCCGTCCAGACCGTGGGGGACGGCGGAGCGGACACAGCCGCCTTCGACGCGTTCGACACCGACGCCATCCTCCAGGGACGCGGCGTCGACGTGTGGCACTGGCTCGACCCCCGCGTGAACCCCCAACAGAAGATCCTCTGGCCCCAGGAAAAGGACAGGACGTACCGGGCGGTGTACCACGTGGCCCAGGGCCGAGCGGTCGAGCTGGCGGACGTCGACCTGCCGGACGTCGAGGTGCCGTCCAACGCGCGGGTGGCGCTGGCCACGTCGGACGTGCCCTACCGCCGGCAAGCCACCTGGACCGGGGGAAGACGCGACCTCTACGCCGTCGACCTGGCGAACGGCACGCGGACACATGTGGCCGAACGGCTGGAGCGGGGCGGTCGCCTGTCGCCGGGAGGGCGGTTCGTGCTCTTCTGGCAAGACGGCCACTATCACCTCACCGACGTCGCCAGCGGCGCGACGCGCAACCTCACCGAAGGCCTGGGCGTGTCCTTCGCGGACGAGGATCACGACACCCCCGACGACCCGGGCGGCTACGGTGACGGAGGGTGGATCGACGGTGACGCGGCCGTGCTGCTCTACGACAAGTTCGACATCTGGGTCGTGCCCACCGACGGTGCCCGGGCTCGCATGCTCACCGACGGAGCGGGGCGACGCCAACGTCGTCAGTTCCGGGTCGTGGACACGGACCCGGAGACCGAGAGCATCGGCGCCCGCGAACGATTGCTGCTCACCTCCTACCACGACGTGAGGAAGAACTACGGGTTCTACGAGGCCCGTGTGGACCGGGGCGGAGTGACACGTCTCCTGGAGGAGGACCGGCGCTTCCGGTTCCTGGCCAAGGCCGAGGAAGCCGACACGTATCTCTTCACGCGCGAGGACTACGACGAGTTCCCGGACCTTTGGCTGGCACGTCCCGATTTCTCGGATGCACGTCGACTCAGCGATGTGAATCCGGGGCTCGCGGACTTCGCGTGGGGATCGTCGGAGCTCGTGGAGTGGTCGAGCGCCGACGGCACACCGCTGCACGGTGTCGTCATCAAGCCCGGCAACTACGACCCCTCGAAGCGCTACCCGGTGCTCGTGTACTACTACGAGCTTTTCAGCCAGCGGCTCCACGAGTTCAACGAGCCGGCGGTCAACCATCGACCCAGCTTTCCCCTGTACGCGTCGAACGGGTACGTGGTCTTCCTCCCGGACGTACGCTTCGAGGTGGGACGACCCGGCTTCAGCGCCACCAAGGCGATCGTCCCCGGCGTTCAGCACCTCATCGACATGGGGCTCGCCGATCCGGATGCCATCGCGCTGCACGGTCACTCCTGGAGCGGCTATCAGACGGCCTTCGTGGTCACGCAGACCGACATCTTCAAGACCGCGATCGCCGGTGCCCCGGTGGGCAACATGACCAGCGCGTATTCCGGGATCCGATGGGGCTCGGGGCTCGCCCGGCAGTTCCAGTACGAGCAGGGGCAGAGCCGCCTCAGCGGGAGCTTGTGGGAAGCCCGCGACGAATACATCGACAACTCTCCCGTGTTCTTCGCAGACCGCATCCACACGCCACTGCTCATCCTGCACGGTGATCGGGACGACGCGGTGCCGTGGTATCAGTCGATCGAGCTGTACCTCGCGCTGCGTCGACTCGACCGCGAGGTCGTGTTCCTCCAATACCGCGATGAGCCCCATCATCCGCAGAAGTATGCGAACAAGCTCGATTGGGCGATCAAGATGAAGGAATGGCTGGACCACTACCTGAAGGGCGAGCCCGCGGCCGACTGGATCGCGAACGGGGTCCCCTACCAGGGTCGCTGAGGCGAGATCGCCGGTCAGGAGCTCGTCGTCGGATGGGTCGATGGCCGCGGGGCACCTGGCCACGACTCGTGCTCGAGCGCGACGACCCAGCGCCCGCCCTCCAGCACCATGACGTCCGTCCAGAGGAGGTGCGCGGCGGATGCAGTGGAGCCCCGGATCGTCACGGTCGCCACCGTCGGGGACAGCACCTGGGTGTGCACGATGCCGTAGTCGAAGGTCTGGTCACGGTGCAACGAGAACCAGGGCGCGCTCAGCACCCGGAAGTTGTCTGCCCCGACGATCACGTCGCTGACCCCGGCGTAGAGGAAGCCGTCGCCGTCCTGGTAGAAGGCGCCCACGGCTTCCGCGTCGTGCTGGTTCATGGCCTCGAAGCGCGCGTCCACCGCGGCATGCAGGGTCTGAATGATCTGAAGGCGCTCGGTGTCAGACATCTCGACCCGCCCGTGACAGGCGGCCAGGGCAAGGCAAGTGGCGGCGACCCGGCCCAGCTCACGCATGCCGACCTCCTCGGTGGAGTGCGCCCGCACCCCCGCGTGCGGGCGCCGCTGTCCGCTTCTCAGGATCCAGGCCGGCCTATGGGGCCAGGCCCTTCATCTTCTCGATGCTGTTGGCCAGCAGCCCGATCACGTACGGCGGGTTGTGGATCCCCGTGCTCTTGTCCTCGTAGATCGTCTGCCAGTTGAGGAACGCGGCCGCGGCGTCGGCCGGCCAGGTTCCTCCCACGCTCGAGACACTTGGAGCCGCGGCCATGATCCCCACCTTGCGCAGTAGAACCGCCAGGCTGTCGAGCTTCGTCTGCACCTCGTCCTGAAGACCGAAGGCATCGAAGTCCTCGATGTTCGAGTGGCACTCCAGGCACCCCGTGACGTTGTCCTCGAGGGAACCGTGGTACTCGTAGGACATCTTCATGGTGTGGCCGCCGGACTGCGAGCCGAAGCCGGGCGCCATGTGGCACATGGGGCATCCCTCGCCGATCGTGCCATGGTAGTGCGCGCCGCCCTCGATGGTCACCGGGCCGGTGAACTCGAACATGCCCACGCCCCCCAGGATCTGAGCCACCGGGCTGTGGTGTGTGCCGTAGCGGGACGTGGTGAACGTCACCGGATCGCCGCCGATCACGGGAAGCGGTGAGACGGGACGGGCCTGGTGGCACGAGGCGCACAGGTTCCCCTCGCCGAAGTCCACCGACTCCCCCGGACTCGCCCAGAGCGCGACCGCATCGGTGGTCGTGAGCGCGTAGTCCGCGTCGGTGAACGTCGTATGGATCTTATGGCACGTGCGGCAGTTCGGAGGCGACGGGTTCGCGAATCCGCCGGCGGTGGTCTGCTCGCCCGTCGCCAGCACCTCCATGAAACCCTCGTGCGCGTGACAGGGGGCGCAGCTCGCCGGTCCCGAGTACGCTAGGCTCGCGCGCTCGTAGTTCCCCCCGTTGAAGTGCTGCGACTTCTGGTACTGGATCTGTCGTACGTACAGGTTCGTGTCGTCGGTGTGGCACTGCGTGCAATTCTGGTTCACCTCGCCGGCGGTGCCCGCGGGTCCCTGCGGCCCGGACGGACCCGCGGGACCCACTGGACCCTGGGGTCCTTCCGGTCCCATGGGCCCTTCGCAGCCCGCGAGCGCGAAGGCGAGCAGGGCGGTCCCTGCCCAGAGTGGTATCGGCCTCTTCATCGGCGTCTCCAATCGTGTCACCCCTCGGCTCGGGGGCGGCGGGCGGAGGGCTTACGCTCCGTTCCGTAGCCGGCTCCGCGACGCGGCGTCGAGGGGCGGGAGATCGCCGCGGCGAGGCCGACAGGGCCCTCCGTAGTCTCCCGGATGTCGCCGCGCCGATCCATCGGCCATCCGTACCGGCCGGGGGGGTACTTTCGAACCCCTTGTGGAGCCATCTTTCTCCATAGGGCCCTCCCCGGACATGGCCGTCACCATGGGCGGACCGCGGCACCATCCGATCAGGAGGTGACCCGCATGATCGACGTCCTCGTCGCGATACAGGAGCCGCTCGTCCGGCTTGGGCTTCTTGCGGCTCTGGAGGGAGCGGACGGCATCGGCCGGGTCGAAGCGGTCGAGGAACCGAAGGACATCCTCGACCGGCTGTCGGCTCGACCCGCGGGCGTCGTGATCGCCGACGTCGCCTGGCGCCGAGCCGATCCAACCCTGATCGAGCGCCTCACCGAGGCGCATCCAAGGGCTCGCGTCCTGGTCTACGTGGCGCATCGCGCCGAAGAGTGCATCTTGCGCGACCTGTTGACCCTTGGGAGCCGTGCCCTGCTCTCGGCGGAGGCCGCCTGCCGTGTCGACGAGTGCTGCCTAACATCGCTCCGGGGGCGCGCCCACGGATGTCTTCCCGCCGAGGCGACTCCGTCCCAGGTGAGGAGGGCGGTCATACAGGTCGCTGCCGGCGAGGTCGTCGCTGCGCCGTGGCTGACCGCGCTGGGGGCAAGCACCCTTCCCGGACCGGATGCACACCGGCCCCTGACGCCCCGCGAGCTGGAGGTGATGGCCCTCCTCGCCCGGGGCCACGGGAACAAGGGAATCGCTCGCAGGCTCGGCATCAAGGAACAGACCGTGAAGAACCACATGGCTCGGGTCATGTCCAAGATGGGGCTGGGCAACCGGATCCAGCTCGCCGTGCTGGCGGCCCGGTACGGGCTCGATCGACTCGAGCCAGAGGAAGCGCGTGGCGCTACGACGTAGCGTGTCCTCTGCGTGATGCGCCGGGGCCGTCCGGACCCGAGACGAGCCCGGCGCGTATAGACGGACTCAGCGGATGGGGCGACCCGGGGTCCAGGGCACTCCGGCGTCGTCCAGAGCCCGGAAGAACGCCGGAAGGCGATCCGTCACGATGGCGTTGAGCCGGCCGACCTCCCTGTCCAGCGCGGCAGGTACCGCCTCCAGCGCCTCCCGCTCCTGCTCGGTGGGCATCGCGGTCGCGCGGTGCACGCCCGCTGCGATCGAGAGAAGCTGGCGGACGCTCCGGGGGCCGCCGTCGTCACCGCCACCGCCGCCGCCGGGGAAGCCGCCGCCCCCCGCGCCCAGCTTCGTCCGCATGTCCTGCAGGTCGCGCTCCAGCGCGTCGGCCTGCTCCCCGAGGGCAGAAGGCGCGTTGGCGTCGGCCAGTGCCGCCTTTGCCTGCGCGACGCGCTCGCGCACCTCGTCGGACTGACGGATCGCCATCGTCAGCCTGGCGTTCAGCTCCGACTGCCGCACCCGCACCCGGTACAGCTCCGCGAGCTGCGCGGAGGTCAGCGTCACCGCCGGATCCGGATGTACCTCGAGCGTCCGCTCCAGGGTCTGGCCCGCTGCCGTGAGGCGTGCGGTGTAGGTCCCGGGCACCACCGGCGGCCCACCGTCCGCGCCCCCGCCGAAGCCACCGAAGCCGCCCTGCTGCTGGCGCGGCTGAGCGGGCCCTGAGTAGGGGGCCTCTCCCCTCAGGTCCCAGGAAACGTGGTGAAGGCCGGCTCGGGTCTCGGCTTCCAGGGAGCGCACGACCGCACCGCCCGCCCCCAGCACCTCGAGCTTCGCCCCGGGTGCCGCGGCAGGCAGATAGTAGGAAATCGCGGTCCCGACGTCCGGATTCTCGCCGGCGTAGTCCCTCGCGCCGTGCGTTCCGCTCGTCGGCGACGGGTCGGTCGACATCTGCATGGCGGCCTTCACCGGAATCAGGAACGGTCCGCCAGCCGCCCGCGCCTCCGCCACGTGCTCGAGCGGTGACAGGTCGTCGATCAGGTAGAAGCCACGGCCGTGGGTCGCGATCACCAGCGTATTCTCCCGCTCCTGGATGGCGAGGTCGTCGACCCTGACGGGTGGCATGCCCTTGCGGATACGGGTCCAACTGCGGCCGCGGTCGACCGAGACGAACGGCGCGATCTCGGTGCCCACGAAGAGCAGGTCCGGGTTGCGCGGGTGCTCCACGAAGGCCCGTACGTTGCCGAGCTGGGGCAGATTCGCGGTGATGTTCGTCCAGGTCCTGCCACCGTCGGTGCTACGGATCACATACGGGCGGAAGTCGTTGCTGCGATGGTTGTCGAACGTCGCATACATGACGGACGCGTCGTGACGGGACAGCCGCACCTTGCTGACGTAGGCAGTGTCCGGCACGCCGGGAAAGCGCGTCTGCTTGGTCCACGTGGCGCCGTCGTCGCCCGAGACGGCGATGGTGCCGTCGTCCGATCCCGTCATCAACAGACCCCGCTCCAGCGTCGAGACGTCGAGGTCCGAGATGTTGCTGAAGTCCGCGGTCCCCTGGTGGCGCGACACGGCACTGCGATCGGGAATCGCACCCATCATGGGGAGGCTGTCCCGGTCGATGGCACGCGTGAGGTCCTCGCCCAGCCGCGTCCACGAGTCGCCCCGGTCGGTGCTCTTGAAGACGTGGTTGGCCGCGAAGTAGACCGTGGCGTGGTCCCAGGGCGAGATCTTGATCGGCGCGCTCCAGTTGAAGCGATAGGGAGGGTCGCCCTCCGGAGGCTGCGGCCGGATCGGCTTGCGGTCTCCGGTGCGCCGGTCGAAGCGCAGGATGTTCCCGTTCTGTGACTCCACGTACGCGATGTCCGGGTCGGTCGGGTCGATCGCAGCATAGAAGCCGTCGCCACCGGCCATGCGATACCAGTCGGAGTTGAAGATGCCGTCGCTCGAGCGCGTCCGCGTGGGCCCTCCCCAGGTGCTGTTGTCCTGCAGCCCGCCCGCGATCCCGAAGAACGGCTCCGCGTTGTCCAGGCCCACTGCGTAGAACTGCGAGACGGGCAGGTTCGGAGAGAAGTCCCAGCTCGCACCGCGGTCACGCGACACATAGAGCCCGCCGTCGTTCCCCAGGATGAGCAGAGCGGGATTCTCCGGACTGATCCAAAGCGCATGCTGGTCGGAATGGGGACCCGAGCCGGTGCGCGACCACGAGGAGCCCCCGTCCGTGGAGACCTGAAGCTGAACCCCGAGGTGGTACACCCGCTCCGGGTCGACCGGGTCGACCCGGATCTCGCCGAAGTACCATGGGATCGAAGCGATGTCGCTGGTCCGCCGCCAGGAGGCGCCGGCGTCGTCGGAGCGGTACACGCCCTGCTCGGAGCCCTCCACCACCGCGTACACCGTCGCCGGGTGCGACCACGAGACATCCAGCCCGATGCGCCCCATGTCGGACGTTGGCAGCCCCTCGCGCAGCCGCGTCCAGCTCTCGCCTCCGTCCGTGGACTTCCATATGCCGCTCCCGGGCCCGCCGCCGACGTAGCTGTAGGCGCGCCGTTCGCGCTGGAGGGTAGACACGTAGATCACGTCGGGATCCGAGGGATCCAGGACGATGTCGGCGGCCCCCGTATGCTCGTCCACCGAAAGCACGTTCCGCCAGGTCACCCCGCCATCGGTGGTCTTGTAGACCCCACGCTCTCCCCCTGCGGCCCATAGCGGTCCGACCGCCGCCACGAGAACGGTATTCGGGTCCGTCGGATGAACGCGGATCTTGCCCACGTGCTGCGAGCCGCGGAGGCCCATGTTCCGGAACGTCCGGCCCCCGTCCGTCGACCGGTAGACCCCGTCCCCGAATGACGAGGAGCGCTGGTTGTTGTCCTCCCCCGTTCCCACCCAGACGATGTCCGAGTTGGAGGGGGCGACGGCGACGGCCCCGATGGATCCGACCGATGCCTGGTCGAACACCGCCGACCAGCTCATGCCTCCGTTCGTGGTCTTCCAGACTCCCCCGCTGGCCGCGGCCACATAGAAGACCGTTCCCAGCTCGCCGCCCCTGGAGCCGTGCGAGGACGCGACGGCGATGTCCACGATTCGCCCGCTCATCACCGCAGGCCCGATGGAACGGACCGCGATCGTCCCCACGAGGGTCGAGTCCGAGAGGTCCGCGGACCCCTGTTGGCCGCCGCGACGCTGCGCCGCAGCCGGAGCCCCGGTCGTGAGCAGGAGGGCCAAGGCCAGCGGGGCACGGAGGCGCAGTCGTCGCATGAGAGTCCCTCTTTCGTCGGAACGGTCCCGAAGGTGTCGCGCGTCAGGACCTCATGCTCGGACGGACGTCCCCTCCGTGCAAGTTGCGGTGGCGGGGGTCGCGGCTCGGAGCGTCCAAGCCATCGAGCGCCGCGGGGCTAGTCGTCCTCCTCGCCGCCGGGCCGCACGAGCAACACCGGCACGTCACTGGTGCGCAGGACCTTGTCGGTCACGCTGCCCAGTGTGAGTCGCCGCAGGCGACTGCCGTGGGTCGCCATCGCGATCACGTCGCACCGGTGCGCGGCGGCGGTCGCGAGGATCCCACGGGCCACCTGCGGGGCCACGACCACGGAGTGATCCACCGACACGCCTTCAACTCCGAGTCGATCGTTCGCCTCGGTCAGGTATTTGGCCGCCGCCTCCTCGGCGGCGCGAACGACCTCCTCATTGATCTCCGCGGCATCCGGGATGTACGAGCTCGTCGGTCCCACGGGGAAGTGCACGATGCGCACCAGGTGATACGAAGCCCGATAGAGCCGCCCCAGCTCCAACGCCTGGACCATCGCGGCCTCCGCGAGCCCGCTACCGTCCAGCGGTACCAGGATACGCCCGGCGCCCTGCCAAACGTCCGTCGTGGTCTCCTCGTCCGAGGGACGCACCAGGAGAACGGGACGGCGTGTGCGCCGCACGAAGGCGTCCGCGACGCTCCCCAGCCACGCACGCGACAGCGGACCCCGACCGTGTGTAGCCATGACCACCAGGTCGGCGTCGTTGCGCGCGGCCTCGTATTCCAGCTCCTCGGCGACGTGACCGTCGGGCATCGCGGTCGTGATCTCCACGTCTGTCTCGTCGCGTAGCCTCTCGAGAAGTCGATCGAAATACTCGACGCGCCACTCGGCCATGGCCGCCGGTATCCCCGGATATACCCAGGCCGGCACTTCCTCCTGGGCGGACACGAGGTGCAGCCCGGCGCCGGCTCTGTGCGCCACGTCCAGCGCGGTCGTCAACGCAGATTCCGCGAAGTCCGAGCCGTCCAGGGGAACCATGACACGCTTGATCATCGGGATGCCTCCTGGACTCAAGTGACCGAGAACCGGAGACGCGCCGCGACGCCCGCACCGAAGTCGTCGAGCTCCGCGCCGATCTCCCCCCGTGCGAGGCGAACCCCGCCACCGCTCCGATACGTTGCGCCGAGGAGGGACTCCGTCACCCCCGGGTGCGCGCGTGCGTATCCGTCCGAGAGCAGGAGCGTGTCCACGGCTCCGCGATTCGCCGCGCGACGGACTCTCACGGTCCCGAAGGCACCGTGCCCGTTCCGGTGGGCGAGCTCGCGGGTATCCGAGAGGATGGCTCGGAGCTCTCGCGCCTCGATCGCGTCGAGACCGCTCCTGGTGGCCTCGACCAACCTGGTCTCCCCGTGTCGCGACTCGATGCTCTCGACATGGACGCCTTGTCTCAGCGCTGGCGGCAACATCCTCGCGAGCTCCCCCGCGGCGCCCTGGGAGCCGACCAGCAGCAGATGGTCTCGCGGTCCCATTCGAGCCCCGAGCGACGCTTCGATCGCGGCGAGCATGCGGCGCCGGTCGTCCCTCATGGCCCGGTCCGCCTCATCCTGAGCGCTGGCCCCTCGAAAGCCGCTCGTACCCCTGACCCCCTTCATGACACCCACGCTCTGGACGGCCTCGTGGGTCGCCTCCACCGCGAACCGAGTCAGGAGCGTCAGGCTTCGGCCGCCGTCGTACCGGTAGAGCGCGGCCTCGTCCCAGGACACGTCGACGACCATGACCGCCCCGTCCGGTTGAAGGACCGGCAGGTACGACGCCGCGAACGGGCCGCGCTTCCAGGCGACGCGTGTCTGCAGCGACCCGTGCACCTCCTCGCGGTGGACCACCGAGGATTCCGAGGCGTACAGGACGAGCCCGTCGGTCGGGAGCCGCCCGGAGACGGGCGCGAGTGCCCCGCGCGTCACGGCCAGCGCCCGATCGAACGTTTCGACCTGGCGGGGCGCGCGTTTCGCGACGGCTCGGCGCTCCCGATCGGCGTCGGACGAGAGCTGCAACCTCCAGGCGCCGTTCATGGCCGGGTCGGGCGCTGCCCCGTCCAGATATACGCTGAGCAATGGTATATCCGCCAACCCGCAGTAGAGAGTCCTGAGCTCACCACGCTTCATTCGATGCCTCCTTTCGCGAAGAAAGCCCCACGCACGTCCCCGGAGGGATGCGTGAGCGGGGTAACCGCCCGGGTCTCGTCGAACCAGATCCAGGCGTCCACCTGATGGGGCAGAGACGCCTGGAAGTAATGACTCTGCAGCTCCGTCTCCGGCCGGTACACGACGCCGACCGCCCTCTCGAGTCGGGGTGGCACCAGCTCGTCGAGCAGCCGGTCGTGCTCCGGCTCCCGAAGGTGGACCAGGAAGCCGGCGACGTCGGTCGCGTGGCAGATCGCCTCGTAGCTCCCGGGCCAGGAGGGCCGAAGGGTGCGGAACTCCAGGCGGCCGCCCCAATGGCGCGCCGCGGCCACCACGCCTCGGTCGGTTCCCTGCCCGATCAGGAAGGCGCGCTCGGCGAAGTGACCTCGCGCCAACTCCCCGATGGTCGTCTGACCCTGGCCACCCATCTCCGTCGCGGCGGCGTCGCCCACGTGACTGTTGTGCGCCCAGACCACGGCCCGCGCGTCCTCCCCGTGCCAGTCGAGCAGCGAGATCAGCGTCTCGAACATGTGTCGGTCGCGGAGATTCCAGGACGCGTGTCCTCCCTCGTACATGACCCGATAGTACGCCTCAGCGTCCGCGATCAGGCGGGCGTTGTGGAGCGCGTCCAGGAAGCGATCCCCGTCCCGGGTCATGTAGTCCACCCGGTTCGCAAGAAGCTCGCGCAGCATCGACACGACGTCTTCCTCGCACAGTCGGTAACGACGCGTGAGGACGGCCCGGCCGTACGTGGCCGGGTCCTGCTGCCAGGGCGTGAGGCACCCGTACCGCTCGCGCGCGACGTGCGCCGTGGCCGGATCGACACGCTCCAGGTATCCCAGGACCGCCTCCATGGAGCGATGCATGCCATACAGGTCCAGGCCGTAGACGCCGCCGCGGTCCTCGGTCGCTCGGCCCTCGTTCCACCGGCGCAGCCACGAGACGAACGACTCCGTCTCCTGGTTCCGCCACATCCAACGCGGGAAGCGGGCGAATGGAGTCCACCCGTCACGATCCTCCTCGTGGCGGACCCAGCGGTGGACGCGTGCGACGTCGGGCCAGTCTCCCTCGATCCCCACGATGCGGAACCCGTGCTCCTCGATGAGCAAGCGTGTCAGATGCGCCCTCATCCGGTAGAACTCGGACGTCCCGTGGGTCGACTCGCCGACGAGAACGACGCGAGCGTCTCCGATGCGCTCGACCAACGATCCCAGATCCGCCCTTTCGGGATTCTCGACCGGCACCACGGTCTCCCGCAGAGCCGTCACGGCACCCACGTCGCTTGCGCGGGAGGGGAGGATCGGGGGCGGTGCGGCGGCCGGCACTTCCCGTATGGGCACCCCCGTCACGATCGGCACGCCCGGCGGTGGAGCCCAGCCCTCTTCGCCGATGAGGGGCACGAAGCGCACGGCCCCCAGATCCTCCTCGCGAATGCCACCGTCGCTCCGGATCCAACGGACCAGCCGCTGCGTGCGCGGCGCCTCTCCGACCGGGATGACCAGCCGTCCGAAGTGGGCGAGCTGATCGCGCAAGGCGCGGGGAACGTCCGGACCCGCCGCGGTGACCAGGATCGCGTCGAAGGGTGCTTCCTCCGGCCAGCCGCGCGTGCCGTCTCCATGCCGAACATGGACGTTGGTGATCCCGAGCTCCGACAGCCGCTGGCGGGCCAGCTCGGTCAGCGCCCCGTGGCGCTCGATCGTATACACCTGCCCCGCCAGGCGAGAGAGAACAGCGGCGGCATACCCCGATCCGGTCCCGATCTCGAGCACCTTGTCCGTCGGCCCCACGCTCGCCGCGAGCGCCATCAGCGCGACGATGTACGGTTGGGAGATGGTCTGCCCCTCTTCGATGGGCAGCGGTGTGTCTTCGTAGGCGAACTCCGCCAGCTCGGGGGGCAGGAACGCCTCCCGGGGCACTTCGTCCATCGCACGAAGGACGGCACGGTCGCGGATCCCCCGCCGCGCGAGCAGCTCGACCAGGTGGTGTCGCGCGGCTTCCGCCCCGGCGCTCCCCCCCGGCCTCACCGGAGCTCTGCCAGCCCGCCCTCGACCGGCCGCCTCCGATTGGCCTGGCGCCGACGGCGGATCTGCATGAGGCTTTCCACAAGGATCGCCTCCCGTCCGCTCAGCTCCACCGTCCGCCGCTCGATGCTCACGGCCTGACCTCCCGGCTCCTCGACGACTTTGCAGATCGTCAGCAGCGTCGGGTGCCGATCCGCCAAGGTGCCCATTCAGTCCCCCTCTACCAGCGCCTCCAGTCGGTCGGAGGCATCGCGGTGCTCTGGCCTCTCCTCCTCGGGACCTTCGCGCTCCACATCGATGGAGCACTTGGCGACGAGCGCGGCGATCGCGCCGATCGCGGCCCAAACGGGCGCGACCAAGGCCCCCACCACACCGATGGTGAGAGGCGCCTCGATCAGCACGTGACCTTCGTCGTCGCGGATCACGAGTCGGCGTACGTTCCCTTCGTGCACCAACTCCTTGACCTTCGCCACGAGCCGGTCGCCGTGGACCCTGTGTTGCTCCCACCTCCTCCCTTCATCCTGCGCCGACATCTCGACCTCCTGAGTCGGGCCCGACCCGGTGTGGCCGGGCCGGGGCGCGCGACACGTTCCTACTTCGCGGTGATCTGGATGTGCTGGGCCTTCGACTCCTTCTTCTTCGGCAGGTGGATCAACAGCAGACCCTTGTCGAACTCCGCCTTGATCTTGTCCGGCTGGACGTTGCGCGGCAGGGAGAACGAGCGATGGAAGGCTCCATAGGTCCGCTCGAACAGGTGCCAACGGCCGTCCTTGCCCTCCTCCTGCTTCGAGCTCTTCTTCTCGCCGCGCAGCGTGAGGATGTTGTCCTCGAGGTCGACCACCACGTCCTTGGATTCGAGACCAGGGAGCTCGGCAGTGAGGACGAACTCGTCGTCCATCTCCTTGAGGTCGACCGCAGGGATCCACTGCATGGGCTCCTCCGCGAACACGCTGGGCATGGTCCCGAAGACCCGGTTCATCCGTTCCTGCATCCCTTCCAGCTCCGGCCAAAGGCCCATGCGTGACCGGAACGGCATCAGGGCGTTCATCTGCTCTACCTCCAAGCGATTGGGTGTGTGACTCGGCCGGCGGGTATCCCCCGCCCGGAGGCGTGACGGACGCATCGGCCATGCCTTCGCCGGGGCCCGCGCCGGTGGGTCGGGAAAGCCACCAGCGATGCCCACTTGCCCGACGCCGTCCCACGGGGTCACCGTATCCCGATCGTGCGAAACGTCCCAACAGCGGACTAAGTGTCACCCGCTCGGGATCGGCCTCACTCCATCTCCAGATCGGCCGTGTCGGGCAGGTAGCCCTCCTCCCGATAACGCTTGAGCTTCCGGTAGATCGTACGGCGATTGACACCGAGAACCTCCGCCGCGGTCGCCTGCTGCCACCGGGTTCGATCCAGGACCGAGAGGATGTACTCGCGCTCGAGGCGGTCGAGCGTCCAGGCGTTGGCCGAGGCAGAAGCGAACAGGTCGCCGACCGCGCCTCCCTGCCGCGCGCGCGGCAGGTCGAAGGGGATCGTCCTCTCGCCCGGGTACATGATGACCGAGCGCTCGATGTAGTTCTCGAGCTCGCGCACGTTTCCCGGCCAGTCGTAGGCCATCAGTCGCGCCAGCGTCTCCGCCTCCAGGCCGGGCGGCTCCAGTCCGAGCTCCTCTGCGAATCGGAGCCTGAAGTGGTTGGCCAGCAGCGCGACGTCCTCGCGCCGGTCCCTCAGCGGCGGCACCTCGATCGGGAAGACGTTCAGGCGGAAGTACAGGTCCTCGCGGAACGAGCCGTCCAAAACCGCGGCGGCAAGATCGACGTTGGTGGCGACCACCAGGCGGAAATCCACCGGTAGGGATGCGCGTCCGCCCACCCTCTGCACGCGCCGATCCTGGACGACGCGCAGCAGCTTGACCTGGATGTTCTCGGTGAGCGTGCTGATCTCGTCGAGGAAGAGCGTGCCCCCCGCCGCCTCCTCGATGAGTCCCTTGCGCGTCTCGATCGCGCCCGTGAACGATCCCTTGACGTGCCCGAAGAGCTCCGACTCCAGGAGCGTCTCGGGGAGCGCGGAGCAGTTGACCGGAACGAACGGTCGCTCGGCCCGGTCGGACATGTCGTGCACCGCGCGGGCGACCAGCTCCTTGCCCGTGCCGGTCTCACCCGTGATCAGCACGTTCGCGCGCGTCGGTGCGACACGCGCGACCAGCCGGTGGAGCCGCTGCATCGGCGCAGACCGACCCACCATCGTCTGACGACCCGACGGCACGGTCACCGACTTGAGCCGGACGATCTCGCGCCGGAGGCGGACGTCCTGCAGCGCCCGCGACACGAGCAGCAGGAGCTCGTCGCCGTCGAAGGGCTTCCGGATATAGTCGTAGGCGCCCAGCTTCATGGCCTCCACGGCCGAGTCGACGGTGCCGAAGGCGGTCATGACCACGAAGCGCGCATCGGTCCGCAGCGAGGGGAGTGCCGCCAACACGTTGAGACCGCTGACTTTCGGGAGGTGCAGGTCGAGCAGCACGACGTCGACCGGGCGCTCGTCGAGCGCCTGTAGGGCGGACTGCCCGTCCTCGACCGCGTGGACGTCGTAGCCGGCCTCCTCGAGCACGTCCGAGAGCAGCAAGCGCACGCTCTCGTCGTCGTCCACGACCAGGACGTGCCCGGCCTGACGCATGCCCTCCGTCCGTCTCGAGGGAGGGATTTCCAGACCCATCGCCGAACCCACGTTCCATCCCCGATGGAGGGGTCGCAAGGGACGCGGGCCGAACCCGCGACCCACGGGAAAGATACGCCGAGCGGGAGCCCCTCGAACATCGGGCGATGGCGACCCTCTTGTGGGGAAAACCCCTACAGGAAAGGCGACGATTCGCACGACTGCCTTCTCGCGGCGATTCCGGTAGAGTGCAGGGGCCGTAGTCGGCCGGGCACGGGGGTTCGGATGGTCTCGTATCCTGAGGGTCGGAGTGCGACCGTGCTCCGCGTGCTACAGGACGTATGCGCCGGGCACGCGGTGCTCGCCATGGACCTGCAAGGCAGGATCGTGGCCGTGAGCGACGCCGCGCTCATCCTGACAGGATACGCGTCGGAGGAGCTGATCGGCCGCCCCCTCTCGGAGCTGTACACGGTCGAGGACGAACACGTCGGTCTGCCCGCTCAGATCCTCCGGGATGTGGCCCGGCAAGGCTCACGGCAGGTGGAGACGTGGAGGCGGCGCAAGGACGGGAGCCGCTACCCCGTTTCCCTGCTCCTGGTGCGCACGCTCGACGCCCACGGGGCTCCCGTGGGGATCGTAGAGTTCGCGCGCGACCTCTCCGATCCCGACATGCCGCTCCTGCAGCTACGACGGGACGTCGCAGCCGCCGCGGTCCTCGAGCACATCGCCGAGGTCTGCCACGAGTCGACCACGCTCCGGCAGGCCCTGAGCGCGAGCCTACCGATCCTTTGCAGGCACCTGGGCTGGCCGGTGGGGCACGCGTATGCGGTCACGCGCGCGGCGACGGTCCATTCGCTGGACATCTGGCACCTGGAGAGCGAGGAGCGGTTCGGCTGGTTCAGGGAGACCACCGCGGCCACGCCGGGCTGCCCGCAGGGGTGCGTCGTCGCCGACGCCGTGGGTGGTCGGCGTCCGATCTGGCTGGGCAGACCGGTCTCCGAGCCCCGCTTTCGTCGCGGGACTCGGGCACCGGGTTCGGTCAGCCTGACCAGCGGTTTCCTGTTTCCGGTGACGGCCGCTTCGGAGGTGGTGGCCGTGATCGAATGCTTCTCGGACGCTCCCACGGCCGGCGAGGAGCGGTCCTTGTCCCTGATGTCCACGGTGGGCCATCAGATCGGTCTCGTGGCGCTGAGGGAGCGAGCAAACCGGGCGCTCAGGCGTTCGGAAGCCCGCTATGCGGGGATCGTGCGCATGTCCGCCGAGTGCATCGTATCGGTGGATGCCGACCTCCGGATCGTGATCTTCAACCCCTCCGCGGAGGCGACGTTCGGGTTCCGCGCCGACGAGGTCCTCGGACAACCGTTCTCGAGGCTGCTACCCGAAGGCGAGCCGACTCCGTTCCCGCGCGAGGCGTCCTCCGAGAGTCGAGGCCGGACGGGACCGGGTCCGCGGGCGCTCACCGCGCTCCGTTTTCGCAGAAAGGACGGGTCGGTCTTCCACGGTGAGGCCTCCGTCTCGGCATGGGAGGCGGACGGGGGCCCCATCTCCACGGTGGTGCTGCGTGACGTCACCAAGCGTTGGCGGGCGGAGCGTGACCTGCGGGCCCTTTCCGACACCGGGTCCGTCTTCGCCCACGCGATCGACCTTATCGAGACCATGGAGGGCGTCGCCGGCGTGATCCGCGCCCACCTGGCCGACATCGGACTCGTGCTCCTCGTGGACGACATGGAGGGACGCACGCAGCTGTTCGTCGCCGAGGAGCCGGGCCACGTCGAGCTCACGGTCGTCGCTACGCCCGACGAGTTGGACGCGCTTCTGCGCAAGGTCCTCGCAACCGGAGAGGTGGCCATCGGTGGCACCGACGAGCAGACCCCGCTGCGCCTCCGGGTCGGCCTCGACGGCTCGCGCGGGAAGGACGTCATCACGGCTCACTCCTGGCTCTTCGCTCCCATACGCGCGGCCGGTCGGAGCCACGGCGTCCTGGGGTTCGTCAGCCTGCTTCCCGAGCTGAGGTATGGCGCCGGGGACGTGACCGTGGCCGAGGAGCTCGCGAGGCGCACGGCGCTCGCGATCGAAGCCGTGGATCTGTATCGACGCTTCGAGCGATCTGCCCACATCCAGGACGAGGTCCTCGCCATGGTGGCCCACGATCTCGGGCGGCCAGCCAGCTCGGTCGCGATGGTCCTCGACCGTCTGCTCAGGTACCCCCGGGGAGACGACAGACGGCACCGGAGCCGCGGTTACCTGGAGGGCATGCGCCGCTCGGCCTCGCAGATGAAGAGGTTGATCGACGACCTTCTGGACGTCCGTCGGATCGAGACCGGTCGGTTCACGGTCGAGCCCTCGCGCCAGGCGCTCTCACCGATCGTCGACGCCGCCGTGGAGCAGGTGCGCCTGGCCGAGGAGCGCTCCGACGTCACCATCGCCGTGGACGTGCCTCCGGAGCTGCAGGCCCGCTCCGACGCCCAGCGCATCATCCAGCTCCTTTCCAATCTGCTGGGCAACGCGCTGCGCTTCTCTCCCAGCGGAGGCACCGTCGCGATCCGGGCCCACCGTGACGCCGACACCGTCGTGTGCGCCGTGCGGGACGAGGGGCCGGGAATCGAGCCCGAGCGGCTGCCGACGCTCTTCGACCGCTTCGCCGCCCGGGGCGGCCCCAGAGCGCATGGAACGGGGCTCGGACTCACGATCGCGAGAGAGATCGCGGCCGCCCATGGCGGCCGCATCTGGGTCGATACGCAGGTCGGCCGGGGCAGCACCTTCTGCTTCAGCCTCCCCGATCGCGCACCCTGAGACCGGCTCCCCTCATACGGGCTGCCGACGATCCAGGAGCCTTCCGATGTCGCCGCTCTCGTCGGCGAAGAAGTCGAGGACGTCGTCGAGCGACAAAACGCCTACGAGTCCCCCCGTCTCGTCCTTGACGATCAGCCGGCGCACCTCGCGGTCCGCCATCATCTGGAGCCCAACCTCCACCGGCTCCTCCTCGTACACCGTCTCCAACGGCTCGCTCATGATCTCCGTGACGAGCATCTCGTCCGGATCGTAGTCGCGTGCCAGGCAACGGATCACGATGTCCCTGTCGGTCACGAACCCCGTGGGCTTCCCTTCCTCGCCCACCACGACCAACGCGCCGACGTGATGG
Organism: Gemmatimonadota bacterium; assembly: GCA_003248075.1. Lineage (GTDB taxonomy): Bacteria > Gemmatimonadota > Gemmatimonadetes > Longimicrobiales > Gaopeijiaceae > SZUA-318. The sequence continues at coordinate 30,989 of QJYK01000304.1, forward strand.
GTCAGCATCTCGGTCGCGGCGTTGCGCACGGTCACATCCCCCTTCGCCGTGCGCGCGGGGCGTGAGCAGATCCTCCCGATCTTCATGTTCGACCTCCGGGAGGGGTCGCGCGGCCCCGAAGACGAGCCCCGCGCCCCTCGGTTCCCTGGCTAGTAGGCGAAGACCTTCGACTCGATTCCGATCCGGTTCGTAACCGCGGTCACCCCCGGAGCCGCCCAGGCCGCCCGCTCCGCCTCGCGCTTCTCCGCCCAGGACGAAACCGTCCCGGTCAACGTCACCCGTCCCCCACTCACGTCGACGGTCACGTGGTCCGCGTCGATCTGCGCGTTGCGGGTGAACGCCGCCCGGATGTGCTTCTCCACGTCACGCTGCGTGGCTCTCGGCTCCAGCTGGATCTCGTTCACCACGCCTCGGACACCGATGATCTCACGAGCGAGCCGCGCCGCCGTCTGCCGCTGGAAGTCCCAGACCAACGTCCCCTTGAGGGTGACGAGCCCGTTGGTGACCACGACCGAGATCTTGTCGTTCGGCACCGACACGTTGCTCTCGAACGCATTGAGCACGGCCTCCGCGATATCGGCGTCCGTCTTCTTGTCGATCGAGGGCATGGCGACGGTGACGTCGTTCGCGACGGCCCGAACTCCACGGACCTTCGCGGCCGCGACCTCGGCGCGGTGCTTCTGCGCAAACGTGGAAACCTGCCCCGTGAGCGTCACGATCCCCTCATGCACGGCGACGCCGACCTCGGCGGCGTCGATGCTCGGCTCCCAGGCCAGCTCTTCCTGGACCCTCTTCTGAATGCCACGGTCGACGTCCATCGGATCCCCCCTCCTACGACGAGTTACACACCAGTGACGGCTCCCTGCAGAGGCATCGGACGTGCCGCTGGCACACGGTGACTGGCGGGGCCTCGTCGACCCGCGTTCCGGACCGGATCGCCGGGGCGTCCGCCACAGGAGCCGTCGGCTCCGTGACACGCTGTCCTCGGTTGGGACATAACGTCGTGAGGTTCCGCAGCGGCGCCGGCCCCCCATGCGTTTGGAGCGGCACGGACCCGTGACTCCATCGCATGGGCTCGTCCGCGTCGGTCAGGCACCGCGCTTGCCCTCCCAGCGAGGCACGACGCCGCAAGGAGGCTCCGCATGGTCAAGCGCATCCTGCTCCCGTTGGACGGTTCGCAGCGAGCCGAGAACGCCATCCCCCTGACGATCAAGCTCGCCTCGCTGTACGAGGCGGAAGTGATCGTCCTGCGGGTCGTTGAGAGTCGATCCCATCCCGGTGCCGGTTGGGTGGACCCCGTGGCATGGCGTCTGGAGCGCGGCGAGGCCCTGCTCTACCTGGCCGGGGTCAAGAAGCGCTTCTCCGACGCCGGCGTCTCGGTCGACCTCGACGTGACCATGGGCGATCCGTCGGACGAGATCATCGAGTCGGCGCGGATAAGGCAGGCGGATCTGGTCGTCATCACGAATCCGGCCCCCGAGGACACGAAGCAGGCGTGGCTCACGGGGACGGCGCACCGCGTGGTGGTCGGGGTCGACGCTTCGGTTCTCGTGCTGCCTCCGGGGACCGTCCCCGACGGCCCCGAGGTTACGGACACCATCCTGATTCCGCTCGACGGATCGCACCGCAGCGAGTGGGCGCTCCGCCTCGGTCTCAACCTCGCCGCCGCCGCCGGGACATCCGCCACGTGTCTCTACGTGGTCCCCGAGCCGGATGTCCTCGAGGAGGCCGCCTCCGAAGAGCTGCGCAAGCACGCAGCGGCGTACGTCCGTGTGGGTCGCGAGGTGGCGCTCCGCTATCTGCGCGGACTGCTGGACAAGCTGGAGACCCCGGGAGTCACCACATGCGTCCGCGTGGAATCCGGAACCAGCGTCCCCCGGGCGATCACGGAGGTCGCCCGGGAGCTGAAGGCCTCGCTGATCCTCGCGAGTGCGCACGGACGAACGGGCTCCCGGGGATGCCGCTTCGGGGCCGTGACCATGGGGCTCCTGCAGCAGGTGAATCGCCCGCTGCTCATCCTCCAGGACACAGCGGACGTCGCCCGGCGCGGTGCCCGTGAGCGGCGGGCTCGCACCGCGGCAGCGAAAGCGGCCACCGGTTCGCGGTGACCTCCGCGAACGACGTCGGTCGCCCGGCCATCGAAGAGCGGGCCGCCGACCTGGCGCGCGCCCTGGGAGCCGTTCGTGCCGTCGGGCAGCCGCGAAGGTTCCGGCGCCGCCTCGCGGACCTGGCCGAGCGGACCGAGTCCGTGCTGCGACGCGTCGAGTCCTGTGCCGCCTGCACGTCGCTCGCCGCCGAGTGGCTCCTGGACAACCGGCACATCGTGCTGGGCGCCGTCCTCCAGGTAGAGGAGGACCTCACCACCGACTTCTACGAGGTCCTGCCCAAGACCGATGCCCTCGGAGAGCCCCGCATCCAGAGGGTCGCCGACGAGATCGTGGCGGCGGGAAACGGATACGTCGACCTGGGCGCGATCCGCGCCTTCCTCGGCTCGTTCCAGCGCTGGGCGCCGCTGCACATGTCCGAGCTGTGGGCGCTCCCCTCGTACCTTCGCTTGACCTTGCTGGGCCGCACCTTCGACGCAGCCTGCGAGCTCGCCTCGGAGATCGACGGGACCGGGGTGGCCGCGGACCGCATATCGACGGGCATCGCGTGCCTCCGAGCGATCGACGAGCAGGACTGGAGGAACGCTTTTGAAGAGCTGAGTCTGGTCGACGCGACCCTGCGACAGGACCCTGCGGCCATCTACCCGCGTCAGGATTTCCCGACGCGCGACCGCTATCGAAAGGCGGTGGAGGAGCTCTCCAGATGGTCCACCAAGGATGAGTGGGTCGTGGCCGAGGAAGTCGTCGCCCGTTGCGGCGAGGCGACCGGAGACGAGCGCCACGTGGGCCATCACCTGTTGGGACCAGGCCGGCTTCCCCTCGAAGCGCTGCTCGGCTGTCACCGCCCGCTGTCGGCCCGACTGCGGCGCATGGGCTTCGGGGTCGCAGGCCCGCTCTACTTCGGAAGCATCATCGCGATCACCCTGGCGCTTGCCGCCACCGTCGTCGCTCCGTCGAAGGAAGCTGACGCGCCCTGGCTCGCGCTCCTGGCCCTCCTGGCCCTGGCCACGGTACCGACGAGCACGGTCGCGGTCGCGATGGTCAACCTCCTGGTGGCGCGCCTGGTCCCCCCCCGACCACTCCCCAGGCTCGACCTGTCCCAGGGTGTGCCGGCGGAGTTCCGCACATGCGTCGTGGTACCCGCGCTCCTTGCGGACGAGGTCGAGGTGGACGCCCTGCTGGCTCAGCTGGAGATGGCGTACATCGGCAACCGGGACGACAACGTAGCCTTTGCGCTCCTCGCCGATCCCCCCGATGCCTCTCACGAGCGGGAGCCGGAGGACGCGCGTCTCCTTGCGGCCGCGAGGACCGGCATCCGCCGGCTCAACGAGCGCCATCGCGACCCGTCGGGAGATCCTTTCGCCCTCTTCTACCGACGTCGAACGTGGAACGAGAAGGAAGGCCGCTGGATGGCGTGGGAGAGGAAACGGGGGAAGCTGCGCGAGTTCAACCAGTTCGTCCTCGGCTCGAAGCAGACGGGCCTCGAGCTCGTGGAGGGCGACGTGGACGCGCTGCGCTCCTCGCGCTTCGCGCTGACGTTGGACGCGGACACGCTCCTGCCCCGCGACGCCGCACTCCGTCTGATCGGCACTCTGGCGCACCCGCTCAACCGGCCCCGCTTCGGGCCGGACGGTCGGGTCACCGGCGGCTACACCGTCCTGCAGCCGCGTGTGGAAACCCTTCTCGAGGAGCACCCCTCCTGGTTCGCGCGCATCCTGGCCGCCGACGAGGGTCTGGACCTGTACTCCCACGCGGTATCCGACGTCTATCAGGACCTGTTCGGTGAGGGCATCTACGCGGGCAAGGGCCTCTACGAGATCGGAGCGTTCGAGCGCGCTCTCGAGGGGCGCGCGCCGGAGAACGCCCTGCTCAGTCACGATCTCTTCGAGGGGGTCCATGGCAGGGCGGGCCTCGTGTCCGACGTCGCCGTCCTCGAGGACTTTCCCGTTCATCCGCTGGCATGGCTGAGCCGCGCGCACCGCTGGATCCGGGGCGACTGGCAGCTGTTGCCGTGGCTCCTTCCGACGGTGCCCACCGCCGATGGCGCCCGGCGACGCAACCGGCTGAGCTGGACCGCACGCTGGAAGATCGCGGACAACCTGCGGCGGAGCCTGTTGGCCCCTTCCCTGGTGGCGTTCGCCGTGCTCGGCTGGACCGTCCTGCCGAGGAGCGACGCATGGTGGACGGCATTCATGGCCGCGGTGCTCGCGTCGCCGGTCCTCCTGGCATCCCTGGACCGAGCGCACCGCCTCGTTCGCTCACGAGGCGACCGCCTACGCCCGCTGCGCGGTCGACGCCTCTTCCGGCCCGTGGCACGATGGGCTCTGGCCGTCCTCTTCCTCGCCTGGGAGGCCGTACTGGCGGTCGATGCCATCGTCCGGACGCTGTTCCGACTCACGGTCACGCGCCGTCATCTGCTGGAGTGGACGTCCGCCGCCGTGACGAGCCGCAGACTCGCCGCCGACCGGTCGCCGCTGGGACAGCTGGGCGCGTTGGCGCCGAGCCCGACGTTGGCTCTGGTGGCGCTCGCGGCACTGGCGTCCACCGGAGCCGACACCGGCATGCCCGTGCTCCTCCCCCTGAGCGCCTGGCTGCTTGCGCCGTTCCTGGTGACGCCCCTCTCCCACGCGCCTTCCCGGCCGGAGGCGGGCCTGCCACCCGGACTGATGAAGCGCCGCCTGAGGCTGCACGCGCGCAGGACCTGGGCGTTCTTCGAGCACTTCATGGGTCCCGGGGACCATTGGCTCCCTCCCGACCACGTGCAGATCGATCCACCAGGTGGCACAGCCCACCGCACCTCGCCCACGAACATCGGGCTCGGGCTCCTCTCGGCTCAGCTCGCCCACGACCTGGGGCACGTCACCCTCGGGAGGCTCATCGCGCACGTCTCGAACGCCCTCGATGCCCTGGATCGGTTGGAGCGCCATCGAGGTCACTTCCTCAACTGGTACGACACGCAACGGTTGGCGACGCTCAGCCCCCGCTACGTCTCGACGGTGGACAGCGGCAACCTCGCCGCCGCGCTCCTCGTGCTGAGGGAGTCGCTGAAGGAGCTGGACGAGGAGCCGGATCCGCGCGAGGCGGACGTGGCGGGCCTGGCCGACGGGCTCGAGGTGCTCGCGGGTGCGATGGGCGACTCCGCCGGAGCCCCGTCGGGCTCGCTGCGCGCGACGGCGCAGGACCTCGTCACGGCCGCCGCGCGCGCGCGCGCCGAAGCGGCTCGGCCGGCCAACCTCCTGCCGGCGGTGCGCGAGGTCGAAGCCGCGTTGAGACGGGCCGAGTCCCGTGTGGCGGACGCACTCCCGGAGCTCCCCCTCGACGCGGCCGGCCTGGCGGACGTGCGTTGGTGGGTGCAGACGCTGGCCGCCCAGGCGCATCTGGAGCGAGAGGATATCGAGGAGCTTCACCCGTGGCTCGCGGCTCGCGCCGCTCCCCCGACGGCGTATCGCTCCCCGGAGGCGGGGTGGGAGCTCGGTCGGGCGTGGAAGCGATTCCGAGCCTCGGTTCCCGACACGAGCTCGCTCCGAGAGGTCCCGGGAGTGTGCGCGCGTCTCTCCGACCAACTGGACGCCCTGGATGCGCTCGTAGAGAAGCAGGCCAGCCGTGACGCGCTGAGGGCCACGTGGTGGCAGGAGGCGGCGTCCTGGAACGGCGCCCTGCGAGCGCGCCTCCGGGCGGCGGCGGCTCGCGCCACCACGACCCTGGACGAGCTGACGGGTCTTCGCCGACGCATCGAGGGCATCCTGGGCGGCATGGACTTCGGGTTCCTCTACGACCGTCGGCGCCGCCTTCTGCACGTGGGCTACGACGTCGACTCGGCCACCCTCGACCGGAGCCACTACGACCTCTACGCGTCCGAGTCGCGCCTGGCCAGCTACGTGGCGATCGCCAAGGGCGACGTCCCCGTGGAGCACTGGCTCATGCTGGCCCGCCCCTTCGGGCGCCGGAGGGGTGCAGCCGTGCTGCTCTCCTGGGGGGGATCGATGTTCGAGTACCTCCTGCCCAGCCTGTTCCTGCGGACTCCCGAGAATTCGCTCGCTGCCATGGCGTGTCGATCGGCAGTGGCCGCCCAGATCGCGTTCGGACGTGAGCACGCCATCCCATGGGGCGTCTCCGAGTCGGCGTACGCCGAGACCGACACGAGCCGCCGCTATCGGTACCGTGCGTTCGGGGTTCCGGAGCTCGCCCTCCACCGGGACTCCACGCCCCGACGTGTAGTCGCGCCCTACGCCTCGGCGCTCGCGCTCACGGTGAGGGCCAAGGACGCGGCGCGTAACCTGTGTGTCCAGGAACGCATGGGCTCCCTCGGCCCCGTAGGCTTCTATGACGCGCTCGACTTCGGAGCGGCTTCGCGCCCTCCCACTTCCCCCACGATCGTGGGGACGGTCATGGCGCACCATCAGGGGATGCTGCTGGCCGCGGTCCACCACGTGCTGACGGACGGTGCCACGGTTCGGCGCTTCCACGCGGCCCCGCGGGTCGCGGCCCTCGAGTACCTGCTGCACGAGCGGCCACCTGCGCTGGTCCGTCCCTTGCGCCGCGCGACGAGGCCGTCGCCCCCGGTAGCCCGAGCCCCCGAGGTCCCGTCGATCGCACCCTGGACGGTGGCTCCGGACGCGTTCCCTCCGGAGGCGAACGTGCTCTCCAACGGGCGCCTGAGCACCATCCTCACCGGCGCCGGGGCAGGAGGCATGCGCTGGCACGGATACGACGTCACCCGTTGGCGCCCCGACCCCACCCGCTCGTGTTGGGGAAGCTGGGTTTACGTCCTGGACCGCGACGCCGACAGACTCGCGTCCGCCACGCTCGCCCCGACCTGGACTCCGGCGGAGCGCGAGGAGGTGGTCTTCTCCGAGGAGTCCGCCGAGTTCCACCGCGACCTCCACGATCTGCGGCTACGCATGCTGGTCACCATTGCGCCGGGCTTCGATGTCGAGATCCGACGCGTCGGCATCGTGAACGAGTCGAAGCGGGCCAAGAGGATCGACCTCACGTCGTTCTCGGAGGGAGCGTTGTCCCGGCCGTCCGAAGACCGGCGACACCCCGCGTTCGCGAAGCTCTTCGTCGAGGCCGATTTCGATCCTTCGACGAACACGTTGGGACTCGGCAGGAGGTCGGCCGGGCTGGACGAGCATCCCCTGTGCGTGGCACACCGGGTCCTGACTCAGGAAGGACACGGACACCTCGTCGGATGGTGCGCGGACCGGGAAGACTTCCTCGGACGACTCGGAGACCTGCGCAGGCCGCGGGGAGCTACGGACCCTTCGCTGGATCTGCGCCGCCGTGGACCCTGGGCGCCGCTGGATCCCATCCTCAGCCTCACCGCCCGCGTGTCCGTCCCGGCCGGCGGTTCGGTCACCGTGACGTTCCTGACCGCGGTGGGCGCGACACGCCAGGCAGCGATGGCCGCACTGGACGCTTACCGATCGGACGGAAGCGTGACCCTGGCCGTCGAGCAGGCAAAGGACCACGAGCGCAACCTCAGGCAACGACTGGGCATCTCGGCGGGGGAGCCCCGGGAGTACCAACGGCTCGTGTCGAGGCTCGCCTACCCCTACCACCGGGCTGGAGAGTCCGTCGGGTCGGCGTCGCCCTCCGCGTCCCGTCAGAGCGTCCTCTGGTCCCTGGGAGTGTCCGGCGATCGGCCGGTCGTCACAGCCCGGGACGCCCGTCCCGGCGAAGGGGACGCGCTGCGCCAGCTGCTGCGGGCACACCAGTATCTGCGCGCACACGGCGTCGAGTTCGACGTCGTCGTCGTGGGGCGGGAGCCCGATGGCTATGGCGAGCCGATGCGGACCTGGGTCGAGAGCGTGCTCTCTGACTACGGGCGCACGGATCTTCTGAACGCGCCCGGCGGAGTCCACTACGTGTCCTCGACGAGGTTGGGCGTCGAGGCGCGCAGCACGCTCGAGGAGGCCTCCTGCCTGGTCGTGGAAGGGAGCGCCCCCGATCTGACCGGGGCGCTCGAGCCGACTCCCCAGCGACCCGCCGAGCTTCCCGCGTTCATCCCGGTGCCTTCGGGCCCGCCGACCGCGCGCACCCCGGTGTCCCTGGAGCGGATGACGGGGTTGAGGTTCTTCAACGGTTGGGGCGGATTCACGCCCTCGGGGAGGGAGTACGTCATCCAGCTGGACGAGTCCCCCACGCCGGCGCCATGGTCGAACGTCCTGGCGAATCCCCGCTTCGGTACCCTGGTGACCGAGTCGGGCGGAGGGTTCACCTGGGACGGCAATTCGGGCGAGTCGCGCCTGACTCCCTGGTCGAACGACCCCGTTCTCGACCCTCCGGGGGAGGTCGTGTACCTGCGGGACGAGGAAACCGGTGAGATCTGGACCCCCACGCCGGAGCCCGCCGGCGAAGAAGGGCACCAGGTGGTCCACCGCTGCGACCAGACCACCTTCGAATGCGGCGGCCACGGGCTCGCGCAGCGCTTGCGGATCTTCGTGCCCATCGAGGGACGCGTGAAGGTCAGCGAACTGGAGATCGAGAATCGCTGGGCGCGTCCCCGTCGCCTCACGGTCACATGCTACGTGGAATGGGTCCTCGGATCCCACCGCTGGATCACGGCGCCCCACGTGGTGACCGGTTTCCTGGAGGCGGAGGGAGCCATCATCGCCGAGAACCGTTTCTCTTGGTCGTCGGGAGCGCGTTATGCGTTCCTCGCCAGTGACAGTCCGGTCCACGGCTTCACCTGCGATCGCGCCGAGTTCCTCGGTCCGTCGGGAGACCTCCGCAGGCCGACGGGCCTGGTCCGTGTCGGCCTCGCCCGCACCTGTGGTGCGCGCCTGGATCCCTGTGGCGCCCTCCAGGTCCACGTCGACCTCAGCCCGCGCGAGACGCGCACGATCCGCTTCTTCCTCGGCGCCGCGGACGACCCCGTTCAAGTGCGCGAAGCGCTCGTGCCGCTGCGCGCGCCCGGGGGCGCCGAGCAGGCGCTGCGGGTCACGCGCGACGCCTGGGAGCGGCTCCTGGATACCACGACGGTGGAGACTCCCGAGCCCGCGCTCGACCTGCTGGTCAACGGCTGGGCGCTGCACCAGACGGTCGCCTCCCGGCTCTGGGGACGCACGGGATTCTACCAGTCGAGCGGCGCGTTCGGCTTCCGTGACCAGCTTCAGGACGTGTTGGCGCTGGTCGGGTCCGCCCCCGATCTGTGCCGCGAGAGGGTGGTGGACGCCGCGCGCCACCAGTTCCGTGAGGGTGACGTCATGCACTGGTGGCACCCCCCCGCGGATCGCGGCGTGCGTACGCGCTGCTCCGACGATCGTCTTTGGCTCCCCTACGTGGCGGCCCGGTGTGCGCAGGCACTGGGTCCGGAGGGTCTCCTGGATCCACTCGTGCCGTTCCTCGAGGCACCACCGCTGGCGCCGGACGAGCCCGAGCGGTACGACGCCTTCGACTCGACGGGCGCACCGGCTACCGTCTTCGACCACTGTCTGCGTGCCCTCGACGTTCCCGACATCCTGTCGCCGCGCGGCGTCCCGCTCATCCGCCAGGGCGACTGGAACGACGGCCTGAACCGCGTGGGCGTGCTGGGACGTGGAGAGAGCTTCTGGCTGGCCTGGTTCTTCTACGCGACGCTGCACGACTTTTCGCGCGTCTGCGACGATGTGGGCCAGGTATCCAAGGCGGCCGACTATCGCAGGCGCGCCGAAGCCGTCCGTCAGGCTGTCGAAGCCCACGGATGGGACGGTGCCTGGTACCGCAGGGGGACGTACGACGACGGCGCCCTTTTGGGGTCGGCCAGCTGTGACGAGGGGACCATCGACTCGCTGCCGCAGACCTGGGCCGTGCTTTCGGGCGGAGCGGACCCCGGGCGGGCGCGCAGGGCGCTCGACTCCGCGTGGGAGAGGCTCGTGGATCGTGAGCAGATGATCATCCGGCTTCTCGCGCCCCCGTTCCACCGCACCCGGCGGGAGCCGGGATACATCAAGAGCTATCCCCCAGGCGTCCGCGAGAACGGCGGCCAGTACACGCATGCCGCGGTATGGATGGGGTGGGCGTACTCGATGCTGGGCGACGGAGACCGGGCCGCGGAGGTGCTGCGGCTGCTGAGCCCGATCCTGCGAACGGCCACGGAGGCCGGGGCGAAGCGCTACAGGGTCGAGCCGTACGTTCTGGCCGGAGACGTCTACGGCGGTCCGCTGCACGGCGGCCGGGGGGGATGGAGCTGGTATACCGGCTCGGCGTCGTGGCTCTACCGACTCGCGACCGAGGCGATCCTGGGGATCGAGCTCCGGCCCGGGGGCCTGCTGCTGCAGCCCTGCATCCCTCGATCGTGGAAACGCTATCGCATCGTCCACCGACACGGCGGCGCGACGTACACGATCGACGTCGAGAACCCGTCCTCGCTCGGAAGCGGACAGGTGTCGCTCACGCTGGACGGAGTCCCCCTTGCCGACGCCTTCATTCCCCTGGTGGACGACGGCCTGCAACATCGCGTACGCGCCCTCTTGAGCGTGCCCGGCGAAGGGGAGCCGGGTGCCACGCCCGTCGCGGGCCTGTCGGGGGAGCGCGGGGCCAGCCGACGTCGATGAGGCGCGCGGCGGCCCTCCCCTCCGGGGCGGAGCCCGGGTCCGTCCTCGACCCGGCCCCCGCCTGGCACGCGCTGCACCCGGACCGCGTCCTTCAACGCCTGGCCTCCAGGCCGGACGGGCTGACACCCCGTGAAGCCGTGGAGCGGCTGGCCCGCTGCGGACCGAACAGCCTCGCTCCACCGAAGCCCGTCCCCGCATGGCGGATCCTCGCGGACCAGTTCGCCAGCGTCGTGGTCGGCCTGCTCGTGGTCGCCGCGCTGATCGCGACCGTCGTCGGCGACCGTCTGGAGGCGGGCGCCATCGGTGTGGTGCTCCTCATCAACACCGTGGTCGGCTTCACGGTCGAGCTCCGGGCCCGCAGGGCCATGGAGGGTCTTCTCCGGTTCCAGGCCCCCAGCGCCCGCGTCGTGCGATCGGGCGCGGTGACGCAGCTCTCCGCTACCGAGCTGGTCCCGGGCGACGTCATCGAGCTCGAGACCGGCGACGCCGTGCCCGCCGACGCCCGGGTGCTCTACGGGACGGATCTCCACACCGACGAGGCGGCCCTGACCGGCGAGTCTACGCCGGTGCCGAAGGCTGTGCGTTCCGTGACCGAGCGGACTTCGCTGCCCGAGCGCTCGTCCCTGCTGCATGCCGGCACCACGGTCGCGGCGGGACGCGGCCGTGCGGTCGTGGTAGCCACCGGAAGGGGGACCGAGCTGGGCCGCGTCGGAGCGCTGCTCGAACAGATCCGCGAAGGTCCCACTCCGCTGGAGCGTCGACTCGACGCCCTCGGGCGGCGACTCGTCGGACTCGCCCTGGCGGTGACGGTGGTCGTCGTCGCGGTAGGGGTGATCCAGGGATCCGCCCTGCGCGCCATGATCGAGACCGGGATCGCGCTCGCGATCGCGGCGATCCCCGAGGGGCTACCGGCCGTCGCGACCATCGCGCTCGCGGTGGGCATGCACAGGATGGCGCGCCGGCGGGCCCTCGTGCGTGAGCTGGATGCCGTCGAGGCGCTCGGCTCCGCGACGGTGGTGTGCGCGGACAAGACGGGCACGCTGACCGCCAACGAGATGACCGTCACGCGCGTGGTGGGCGTCGACTTCGACGTCGAGGTGTCCGGAGTCGGATACTTCGGTGCAGGCACTTTGCACCGCCACGGGAGACCCGTCGACCTTTCTCGCGAGCCGCTCCTCGAGCGGCTCCTCCAGGCCGCTGCCCTCACCAGCCGCGCCACCGTGGACGCGGCGGCCGCGCGCGTCACCGGCGACCGCACCGACGCCGCCCTTTCGGTGTTGGCGCACAAGGGCGGCCAGGACACGGTGGCCCTCCAGGCCCGGATGCCGCGGCAGGCCGAGGTCCCGTTCTCCAGCTCGACCCGCCTGAGCGTCTCCGTGCACCGGGACGGTCCGACGGTGCGATGCATGGTCAAGGGCGCCCCCTCCTCGGTCCTGGATCGCTGCGACCGCGTCGGGCGCGCGTCGGGCCATTCTCCCGCGGTGCTGGACCCCGCCACCCGGAGCGCCCTCGAGGACTGCAATCGCCTCCTGGCGGCCGGCGGCCACCGGGTCATCGCCCTCGCGGAAGGGGAGGGACAGTCTGTCGGGGGAGACACCATCCGCGGCTTGGTCTTCCTGGGGTTCGCGGCCATCATCGACCCACCCGCCGACGGCGTGCGCGAGACCGTGCGGGCGCTGCGCGGCGCCGGCATCCGCACGGTGATGATCACCGGTGATCAGGCCCCCACGGCGCGCGCGATCGCGCTGGACCTCGGACTCATGGACGAGGGTGACCGGCTCGTGGACGGCGAGGAGCTCGCCACCATCGACGACCGGGGCCTGAGGGAGGCGGTCCAGCGTGTCCGCGCATACAGCAGGGTGTCCCCCGCGCAGAAGGTCCGGATCGTCGCCACGCTGCAGGAGCTCGGCGAAACCGTCGCGATGCTGGGTGACGGCGTGAACGACGCGGCGGCGCTCAAGCAGTCCGATGTTGGCGTGGTCATGGGGGTCCGCGGTACAGACGTCGCGAAGGAGACGGCCGCCGTGGTGCTCCAGGACGATCGGTTCGGCACCATCGCCGCGGCTGTCGAGGAAGGGAGGATCATCCACGACAACATCCGGAAGTTCGTCTTCTATCTGTTCAGCTGTAACCTCGCGGAGGTTCTGGTCCTGATGGTGAGCGCGGTTCTCGCGCTCCCGCTCCCGCTCCTTCCCCTCCAGATCCTCTGGCTCAACCTGGTGACCGACACCTTTCCCGCGCTCGCGCTCGCCCTCGAGCCGGGAGAGCCGCGCGTCATGAGCCGTCCACCGCGCGAGCCCGAGGCCTCGATCCTGTCGCCACCGTTCCTGCGGGCACTGCTCTTCTACGCCGGTCTGATCACGGTCGTCACCCTTCTCGGATACGTCACGGCGCTGAGGTCGGACCGGCCGGAAACCGCCGTCACCGTCGGCTTCATGACGCTGGCGTTGGCACAGCTCTTCCACCTGGGGAACGCGCGCGGACGGCGACCCGTGCTCCGCCTTCGCGAGGTGGTCGCGAATCGGTGGGCCCTCGCTGCGGTCGCGGCGGTCGTCGCGCTCCAGCTGCTCTCGATCCGCTGGGGCCGCTTGGCACACGTGCTCGGCACTGTCCCGTTGGGAGTGAGGGACCTGCTGTGGATCGTCGGCCTCGCCGCGATCCCCGGGGTCGTCGGACAGGCGCTCGAGTTGGCTCAGGCGCGGACCGCCACACGCGCTGCCGGGGCGCCCTGACGCTCACGCCGAGGGGACACGGCGACGGGCGATGGGGGGAGACCGGATCGTATCGCGCTCTGTGCCGCCGCGAGGCGCGCCGTAGGCACCCGGAAGGGTGCGCACGACACGTGGTCCACCCCGGCGTCATGGAAGAAGGCCATGGAAACCGGATCCCCGCCGTGCTCTCCGCACACACCCACCAACAGCCTCGGATTGCCCTTCCGCCCCTCCACGGTCGCCATCGAAACCAGTCGGCCCACCCCCTGCACATCGAGGGATCGGAAGGGATCGTCCTTCAGGATGCCCTGTTCCAGATAGAGAGGCAGGAACGTGCCCAGATCGTCCCTCGACAGCCCGAGCGTCGTCCGGGTCAGATCGTCCGTGCCGATGGAAAAGAAGTCCGCGTGACGGGCGATCTGCCTGGCAGTCAGCGCCGCCCGGGGCACCTCGATCATGGCCCCGAGCGCGTACGGAATGCCTCGCCCGGCCTGCTCGAAGACGTCCCTCGCCACGCGTTCGACCACCCTTCTTTGAGTCTCGAGCTCCTGTGCAGACCGCACGAACGGGATCACGATCTCCGGGTGCACGACGAGGCCCTCGGCCGTGACCGCCAGCGCGGCCTGGAACAGCGCCCGGGCCTGCATGGCGGTCACCTCCGGGAAACAAATGCCGACGCGCGCACCGCGGCGCCCCGGCATGGGGTTCGACTCGCGCATGCGTAGGATGGCAGTCGTGAGCTCGAGCGGGTCCCGCCCCGTGCGCTCCGCCAGCTCCCTGATGCCGTCCCGGTCCGTGGGGAGGAGCTCATGGAGCGGAGAATCGAGCATCCGGATGGCCACCGGCAGGCCGGCCATAGCGCGGAAGATCCCCTCGAAGTCCGCGCGTTGCATCGGCGACAGAAGCTCCAGGGCGCGGGCGCGGTCGCGATCGGAGCGCGCGACGATCAGCTCCCTCACGACGCCCAGTCGGTCCTCCCCGACCAACATGTGCTCGGTTCGGCACAGCCCGATCCCCTCGGCCCCCAGCTCCCGCGCCCGTGCCGCCTCGGCGGGACCGTCCGCATTCGCACGAACCGCGAGGGTACGCACATCGTCCGCCCACCCCAGAAGGCGCCCCAGCTCGGGTGGGGAGGCCGCCAGCTCCTCGACCCCGGCGGAGGGATCGACGGACGAGTGGAGGACCTCCTCGATCCGCTCGGGGTCGATACGGAGCAGCGCGGTCCGCCGATCGATCAGACCTTCGTCCGCCATGTCCACCGCGATCTTCACTGCGGCGCGGGCAGAGCGCTCGCCGGCCCGCGTCTGAAGTATGTACAGCTCCCCGCGCTCCACGATGAAGTCGAGGTCCTGCATGTCGCGATAGTGCGACTCCAGAAGCCGCCGGACCTGCTCCAGCTCTCCCAGCGCGACACCGAAGCGCCCCTGAAGCTCCACGATCGGCTTGGGGTCACGGACCCCCGCGACCCCGTCTTCGCGCTGTTCGTTCGAAAGGAACTCACCGAAGAGGCGGGCCTCCCCGGACGAGGGGTCGCGGGTGAACGCGACCCCGCTGGCCGAGTCGTCACCACGGTTGCCGTACACCATCGCCATGACGTTGACCGCGGTCCCCAGGTCGGTGCGGATGCCACGCACCCGTCGATCGTCTCGCGCGCGCCGCGTGTCCCAGGAGCCGAAGACGGCGAGCACCGCCTCGCGGAGCTGAGCCCACGGGTCCGCCGGAATGTCCCGTCCCGACGCCTCGCGTACGCAACCTCGAAACCTCGTCACGAGGGTCCGTAGGCTCGAGAGATCGAGCTCCGCATCATGCGCCACTCGCGACGACCGCCGGGCCTCCGCGAGCGCGCGCTCGAAGACCGCACCGCCGACGCCGAGAACCACCTGCCCGTAGAGCTGCACGAAGCGGCGGTGACAGTCCAGCGCGAAGCGCTCTCCTGCCGCGCGGCCAAGAGCCCGGATCGAGTCCTCGGTCGACCCCACATCAAGAATCGTGTCCATCGTCCCGGGCATCGACACGGCACTCCCGCGGCCGACCGAGACCAGCAGGGGTTCGGCCCGGTCGTCTCCGAATGCCCTCCCGGTGCGCACCGTCAGCATGCGCATCGCCTCCTGGATTTCCTTCCAAAGGCCGGATGGAGGCTCGCCGGTCCTCAGGAACACCCTACACGCTTCGGTGGTGACGGTGAAGCCGGGGGGAACATTGAGCCCGATACGGCTCATCTCGCCCAGCTGCGCCCCGATGCTCCCGAGGATCGCCTGGTCGTCGCGCCCACCGTCCGCCTCGCCACCACCGAAGGAGTAGACCCAACGCATGTGCGTGGCCCCGTATTCCGGACGCTAGCGATTGCCCGAGATGCTGAACGTCACCCCCGCGCTGAGCATGAGATCGTTCTGCGTCACGTTGTCGACGCTGGCCACGCGCGACTCGAACCAGGTGAGGCAATCGCGCACCTCGAGTCGCAGGGCCGCCAACGACGTCACGGGGATCGTCAGGCCGGCCGCGATATTCCCCATCCACTCGGTATGGTTGTACCACGTCGAGACCTGGTAGTCGTATGTCTCACCTCCGACTCCCAGCCCGAAGAACGGACGGACCGCGCCGTCCATCGGGAGATGGAAGACGAAGTTCAGGCTGTACATGTAGGAGTTCGCGTCGACGGAGTTGCTGAACCCCGAGCTGGCCTGCAGGCCCGTCGAGACCCAGGAGAACATGCCTTCGATCGCGTACCGGTCCTCGAGCCGTAGCCCGAGCAGCACTCCCAGCGTGGGCCCGTCGTCGAATTTGGCCCCGCCCACCTCCAGGTCGGTGCCGTTCGTACGCCCAATGCGGAAGCGTTGAGGTGGTGAGTTCAGGAAGAAGGTCCCCCCCGCGAACGGGGTGATCTCGAGGCCCACCTGGGCCGCGACCGGCTTCGGCGCCCCCAGGGCACCGAACGCCAGCAGGCTCAGGAGGACGAACCGTAGAGGTTTCATGATGGCCTCCATGATTGGAAAGGACTCGATACGGGACCCCTGGGGTCCCGGCCCGGTGGAGGATGCATCGGAGGTACCACGGGTCCCGACGCGGGGGGTGGCCCCGCGAAAAGCATTGTGGCAGTGGCGGTTCGCCCGATGGATCACCCGATGACCGCCCCTCCACGCCGCTCGGCGCGGGGACATCTTGTCCCAGGCCAGGCGGGCACCGCGGGCACCTCGGGGGCGCATGGGCACACGGCGACGGGTCTGCCCGCCCCTTCCCCGGAAACCCCGGCGCGGCGCGTCCGTACGTGACGCCATGAACCCTGAGAATCTCACCCGGCGGCGTTTCCTGGCGAGCGGGCTCGCTTCGCTGGCCGCACCCTCCCTGATGGCCTGCGGCCTGGAGCGTGGCGGCATCGAGCCCTACGAGGGAAACCCACGCCTCGAGGCCCGACCGGCCGCGCCCAGCGGGACCATCGAGCCGGGCGCCACCCAGTTGGGAATCGAGATCGGTCGCGACGCCATCCTATGGGTACCCCGGGGCTACACGCCCGACGCCGCCGTCCCGCTGATGGTGGCGCTCCATGGGGCGGGCGGCTCAGCGGAAAACTGGTCCGGCTTCCAGACCCACTGCGACGGGCGGGGCATGCTCCTTCTGGCCGTGGACTCCCGGGGCTCGACGTGGGACCGCGTGCGCGGTCCCTTCGGTCCGGACGTCTTCTTCATCGACCAGGCTCTCGCCTACACGTTCGAGCGCTGCAATGTGGACTCCGGTCGCCTCTGTCTCGGCGGCTTCTCGGACGGTGCATCGTACGCGCTGTCTCTGGGCGTCTCCAACGGGGACCTGTTCACGCATCTGATCGCGTTCTCTCCGGGCTTCTTCTGGCCCGCCGATCCCATCGTGGGGAAGCCCCGCGTTTTCGTGTCGCACGGGAACTCGGACCCGGTGCTCAACGTCGCCGCGAGTCGGGACAACATCGTGCCCATGTTCCGCTCCGACGGCTACGAGGTCACCTACCACGAGTTCCAGGGAGGGCACGAGGTGCCGGCCTCGATCGCGGACGACGCCCTGGACTGGGTGCTCGTCTGAACCGACCCGTCACTCCGCGCCGAGTACGTCCGCCGGCGCCTTCCTGGAGGCTCGCCACGCGGGCACGGCAGCGGCGGCGATCGCGACCACCAGCATGGCCGTCGACACCACCGTGAAGGTCGCCACGTCCGTGGCCTCCACCTCGAAGAGCAGGCTGCGCAGGACTCGTCCACCCAGGAGCGCGGCTCCGCCGCCGACCAGCATCCCGGCTGTCGCGAGGCGGACCCCGTCGAAGACGACGGAGCGTGCTACGTCCCCGGCCCGGGCCCCGAGGGCGCGTCGGAGCGCGATCTCGGGACCTCGCTGGCCGACCGTGAACGCCAGGACACCGTAGATGCCCACGCAGGCCAGCGAGAGCGCCAGCACGCTGAACAGGCCCATGAGGAACGCCGCGAGGCGCGGTGTCGCCGTCTGGGCGCGGTACAGCTCGCGGAGGGACGCCAACGAGAACAGCGGCACGCCTGGATCGAGCGCGCGCACGGTCTCGCGCAGCGCGGTCGCGACCGCGGGGGCGGCGCCGGCGACCCGGAACGAGACCTCCAGGTTCCTGGAGGGGATCTGCCGGATGGAGAAGAATACGTCCGGGCTGTTCTGCTCCTCCAGCATCGACTGGGTGAGGTTCCGGTAACGCACGTTCTCCACGACTCCCACGATCTCGGCGAGGTTGTCGGGGTCGGCCGGATTTCCGACCCAGATCGACCGACCCACACCACCGGAGCCCTCGGGAAACACCCGATCGACGAATGCCTGCGTGACGATCGCGACACCGCGCGAGGTCTCGTCGTCGCTGTCCTCGAGGAAGCGCCCGTCCAGGAGCTCGACGCCCAGATTGCGGAAGTAGCCCGGGCTGACCGAATGCCGGTGGTAGCGGATGCGGGTCTGCGGGTCGTCCTCCCGCGCGATGTAGGCCCCACTGCTCCCACCGCGGAAGGGGAAGTCCGACGACACCGCCACCGAACCGACGCCTGGTAGCGCTCCGACCCGGGCAATCAGCTCCTCTGTGAGCCGGCGCAGCGACGCGGCGTCCGGGTAGCGCTCACGCGGCGGCTGGAGTCGGAATGCCCAGACTCCGTCCATCTCGAGCCCGGGGTCCACAGTCAGCTGTGCGCGGAAGCTGCGCGTGAGGAGGCCGGCGCCCACCAGGAGGAGCAGCGCCAGACCGACCTGGGTGACCACGAACACCTGCTGGGCGCGACCGCGGCCCCCGCGCACGGCACGGTTGCCGGCTCGGAGCGCCGTGGCGACGTCACGGCGTGCGGAGGCCACGGCGGGTACCAGGCCGGCGAAGAGACCCACGGCGGTGAGTACCAGGAGCGTGAAGCCGAAGGCCCGCGGTGACATCGCGACCTCCGCGTACCCAGGCAGCACGCTCGGCGGGATGAGGGGCGCCAGCGCACGTAGCCCCAAAGTGGCGAGCACCAGGCCGACCGCGCCACCCAGGCCGGCCAGCACGAGACTCTCGGTGAGGAGCTGCGTCGCCACCCGGCCGCTCTGGGCCCCGACGGCGCGCCTCACCACGAGCTCGAGTGTGCGGGCGTTCGCCCGGACCAGAAGCAGGTTCGCCACATTCGCCGAGGCGATCACCAGCAAGAGCGCCCCGGCGCCGAAGAGCACCCACAGAAGACTTCCCGTCGTGCCCAGGAAGCCTTCCCGGAAGCTCTGCACCTGAGCGAAGCGGTCCTGGTTCTCGTCCGGGTGGAGCGCCTGCAGGTCGGTCGCGATGGCGTCCATCTCGGCCTGGGCCCGTTCGAGGTCGACGCCCGGGGCCAGCCGTCCGACGACCGGCAGGAATCGGGAGCCGCGCGATTCGAGCAGTTGGACCGGGGCCACCAGGGAGATCATCCCCATCGGGAACCACAGGTCCACATCCAGGTTGACGCCAACGAAGTCCGCGGACATCACGCCGATCACGCCGACGGTGTGCTCGTTCAGGTCGAGCGTTCGACCGATCACGGACGGGTCGCCTCCGAAGGATCTTTGCCAGAGCGCGTGCGAGAGCACCACGACCGGGTAGCCGTCCGGGGTTGCGTACTCCTCCTGGGTGAACGTCCGGCCGATCAGGGCGGTGCCGCCGAGCAGGGCGAAGTACCCTTCGCCGACCATCTCCGCGCTCAGTCGTTCCGCCTGGCCCCCGGCGGCGAGCGTGACGCCGCTGAGGTCCACCGCCACCATCGGGTCGATCGCGCGCGAACGCTCCTTCCAGTCCCGGAACTCCGGGATGGAAGCCATGCGCACGGCCTGCTGCCCATCCTGCAGCTGGTAGCCGTTGACGAACACGAGACGATCGGCGTCAGGGAACGGCAGCGCGCGCAGCACCGCCGAGTCGAGGACGCTGAAGATCGCCGTGTTGCCGGCCAGCGCGATCGCGAGCGTCAACACCGCCATCGCGGTGAAGCCCGGATTCCTGCGGAACGTTCTCAGCGCGTAGCGCAGATCCTGCACGAGCTGCCCCATATTCAGCCACCTCCCCCCGTCGTCTCGTGTCGTCCGTCCTGTTTCCCGGCGCGTGCGTCGCGCCACGTCACGCGGGTCGCCGAACCGTGCCAGCGCCTCCCGGCGGGCCTCCTCCGGCGACCATCCCTCACCCACGAGCTCCTCGGTACGAAGCTCGAGGTACAGCTGGAGCTCCTCGCGGATGTCGTCGTCCGTGCTCCCACGCAGCGCGCCGGGAGGCGGCGTCCTCCGGAACGGCCACCCCGCCATCAGGACCCCAGGCCTTCCAGGACCGCCGAGACGGCTCCGGAGAACTCGCTCCAACGGGCCGACTCCGACTCGAGGTGGGCCGAGCCGGCCTGGGTGACACGGTAGAACTTCGCACGTCGACCCGTATCGGTTTGGCCCCACGCCGACTCCAGCAGTCCCTTTCGCTCCAGGCGGTGCAGGGCGGGGTACAGGGCGCCCTCGTCCACGGTGAGCACCCCCTCGCTCGCGTCCCGGATCGCCTTGCCGATGGCGTAGCCGTGAAGCGGCGTCCCCTGCGCCGTGCGCAGGATGAGGATGTCCAGCGTGCCGGTGAAGAGATCGCTTCCGCTCATGACTCGGGGCCTTCGAGATCGACGGGTCCGCCGGCATCCTCGTGATACCTTGTTCACTCAGGGATAGCACCGAACCCCTGAGTGGTCAAGGGGTCCGCCCCCGACAGCCTGTGGCGGCACGCGAGCCGTGCGTTGACGCGTGGGGCCGGTCCCGAGATGGTACTCGGCGCCGATCCCGAGACACGCGAGGCGACATGCCTACAGCCGATGAACATCTGAGCCGCAACCTACCCGAGATCCTCGACGCCTTTGCGGAGCTCGTCGCCATCCCCAGCATCTCGACGGATCCCGCGCATCGGGAGGACGTGCGCCGCGCTGCGGATTGGGTGCGGGCCAGAATGGAGCGGGCCGGACTCGACGCCCGCATCCATGAGACCACGGGCCACCCCCTGGTCGTCGGCCGCCACCACGCGGGCGCCGAGGCACCGACGCTGGTCGTCTATGCCCACTACGACGTTCAGCCGCCGGACCCCTTGGAGGAGTGGCGCTCTCCGCCCTTCGAGCTCACCCGAACGGGGGACGACTTCGTGGCCCGCGGGGCCGCCGACGACAAGGCGCAGGTCGTGCTGCAGATCGCCGCGGCCGAGGCGGCCCTGGCTGCCGGGACCCTTCCGGTCAACCTCGTCCTCCTGTTCGAGGGGGAGGAGGAGATCGGGTCTCCCGGGCTGACTCCCTGGGTGCGAGAGCACGCCGGGGAGCTCGAAGCCGACCACGCGGTCATCGCCGACTCCATGATGTTCGGGGCACGACGCCCTTCCCTGATCTTCGGGATGCGGGGACTGGCATACGTCGAGATCGAGGTGCGGGTCGGCGACCACGATCTGCATTCGGGTCAGTACGGGGGGGCGGTCCCGAACCCCGCCCTGATCCTGGCCCGCATCCTGGCCTCGTTCCACGACGAGCGGGGTCGCGTCGCCATCGAGGGTTTCTACGACGACGTCCTCCCTCTCGACGACGAGCTGCGGCGAGTCTGGGGCAGCATCGGTTTCGACGATGGAGCGTTCGCACGATCCGCAGGGGGCGCTGCACTCTCGGGAGAGGAAGGGTTCGCGACGCACGAGCGTATCTGGGCACGCCCTTGCCTCGACGTGAACGGGATGGTCGCCGGGTACACGGGCCCGGGCAAGAAGACGGTCCTTCCCGCCGTCGCCCGCGCCAAGGTGAGCTGCCGGCTGGCTCCGGAGCAGGACCCGGAACGCATCGTGTCCCTGGTCGAGCGCCACGTTCGGAAGCGGACGCCGGACGGCGTCCGGGTTAACGTGCACGGACGCCAGGCCAACCGTCCCTTCCGCTCCGACCCCAGGGGGCCGCTGTTCGAGGCTGCAGCGCGCGCGCTCGGACACGTGTACGGGGTGGAGCCCGTCCGGATCGCCGGCGGCGGCACGCTTCCCATCGCGCGCGATCTCGCCGAGCTGCTCACGCCCAGCGTGGCCGTGCTGGGCTTCGCGCTGCCCGGCGCCAACATGCACGCCCCGAACGAATGGATTCCCGTTGAGCAGATCGAGTTGGGCGCACGCTCGATGGTACGCCTCTACCAGGAGCTGGCCGGGGCGCAGGACCACGATCCGTCCCCGTCGGCGGCCCGATCAGTCCGGGATCCCGAGCGCCCCCACCCGGGGTAACAGCGACCGTATGGGGGTCGGCCCATCCGACACGGATCCGGAATGGAGCTGGGATGCCGATGCGACTCAATCGTGTGATGATGCTGGCCGGCTTGTTCGCGGCCGGTTCCTGTTATCAGTACAGACCCTTCTCCCCCCAGGAGATCGCGCCCGGCCAGGTCGTGCGCCTTCGCTTGAGCCCCGAGGAGGCGGGCAAGTACACCGACCTCCGACTTCGGAACGCGAGGCTCCTGGACGGGACCGTCGTCGACCGCTCCGGGTCCGAGCTCATGGTCGACGCGTCCATGAGCGTCGGCGAGCCGGGGGCGGGCGTACGGGTCCTCACTCAGCGGGTCAACGTTCCCATGAGCGGGGTTCTGGAGGTCGAGCTGAAGCAGCTCGATCGAGCCCGGACCTCCTTTCTCGTCGGTGGAGCGGCCGTGGTCGCGGGCGCGATCATCGCCAACAGCATCAACGGCTCGGGCAGTGACCAGGGCGGAGGTACGGAGAACCCGGAGGCTCGACGGGTCCCCTTCCTGCGGCTGCGACTTTCCTTCTGACCGCCCGGCCGCCATGACAGACGGCCCCGCCCGGACGGATCCGGGCGGGGCCGCCGACCCCTCTTCACCCGATGTCTCTACGGCTGCAGCGGAATGTTGGGGTTCGCCTCGCGCTCGGCCTTCGGGATGGGATAGCACAGCGTCTGACCCGCGTTCAGATACGACGTCGCACTGCCGGGCGCCTCGAGGGGATCGAGGCTGCCCGCCGTGTTCGTGTCCTTCCAGCGCTTCAGGTCCGCCAATCTCCGTCCCTCGAGCCACAGCTCGATGCCACGCTCGCGCTTGAAATTCGCCCACGCCTCGGCCAGCGTGGCGGGCGCCCACGGATCCAGCCCGAGCTCGGTCCGACGGGCGTTCAGGATCGCCATGGACCCGGCGATGTCCCCGTCCATCAGCTTCTTCTCGGCCTCGATGAGGCGCATCTCGTACCCGGATGAGAGCCGGATGTCCGAGCCACGCTCCGCGAACTTGAGCTGACGGTAGAACGGCACGCGGGTGTTGCCCACCAGCTGCACCGCGGCGTCGCCCAGGAGCCCGGTATCCGTCCACGGCGTACGCGGATCCTGGCTGGACGTGTAGTACCCCTGGTATACCGTATTCCAGACGGTCACCGCCCGGTACGGCTGGTCGGCGCCGGCGAAGTACGTCCGGTTGTACTGGCCCTGCTCCGCGTCCTCGTACCGGGCGTAGAACACGAAGGATGTGGGCACCTGGGCGGCGTCGCTGAGCGCCCCGGACCAGTTGCCCAGCTGCACGCGCACGGCGGCCCGACCCGCGATCGCCGCGGTCTTCTGGGTCGCGAGGGACGCGGTGCTCCCCGCCGCGTCGATGGCCGTCGTGAACCACTCCTCGGCGCGCTGGAGCATCGCCGTGCGGGTGATGATGGCCCCACCGTCCACGGCCGCCTCGCACCAGTTCTCGCCGATGAGCCGACTCGCATACGCCGCGTACAGCGCAGCCTCGACCCCCGGCCTGTATCCGGCGTTGCCACCCTCGTGCGTCTCGGCGAAGCGGAGGAAACCGCTCTCTCCGATGTAACGGCTTTGATGGCCGCTGTTCCAGCCACCGGCGATGTGCTCGTCGTCGTAGAGCAGGAGCCCCGCCTGCTGGTTGTTCGAGAACCCGAACGAGGACGTGGAGCCCGCCGGGAAGGTCTCGCGCGTCACCGCGGACGTCGTGTACGCGACCTCGTTGAGCGCGTCGAACAGCATGCGGGCCGCGCCGTTGGCGACGGCCTGGTGCGCCTCGGGCCGGTCCAGGAACGCATCGTCCGTCGGCCCGGGGTTGGTGACGTCGAAGTCACACGCGGCAAGGGCGCCGACCGCCAGGCCGGCGACGCCGAACCGCCTCATGTCTCTGAACATGCTCGGTTCTCCTCTGTGCGCGGCGGACATCAGAACACCACCCGGATCGACGCGACGAACGACGCCGGCGGAGGGATGTGCTCGGTGATGCTGGGCACCTGGTCCGCGAAGCCGCTGTTGCTGACCATCTCGGGGTCGAAGATCGGGAAGTCCGAGTTCCGCCAGCGATAGAAGTTCTGGGCCGACAGGGTCAGGGTGGAGTTCGACGTTCCGGGCACCAGCTCTCCCAACGGGATGCGCGCGGTCACGTCACGCATCTTGAAGAAGTCCGCCTTGCGGATCATGGTCCCGCGGCGGTAGAACCGGGAGTCGCACCAGTAGCGGAGCGAGGCCGGCGCCTGCGCGCCGTTTCCGTTGTCGGTGTACTCGTAGTAGTCCGCGCAGGTCGGCCAGCGGATGTTCCGGTTCACGCCCTCGTTGCTGGGACCGTCGTAGATGTAGTGCCCGCCCTGGTATTCGCCCCGGGCCGACAGCTCGATCCCCTTGGGCATCCGCAGCGCGGCACTGAAGCCGAACACCTTGGTCGGCGCCTGCGGACCGATGGGCACGTCCAGGTTCACGCACGCGTCGCCGGGCTGCACCCTGCTGTCCGTGCACGAGTACCTCGGGTCCGTGAGGGACTCCGGGTTGTCGATGGTGACCCCCCGGATCAGCGTGACCGGGTGGCCCTCCTCGATCCACGAGCCGCCGCCGCTGAACGGCGGGGCGCCACCCAGGGAGAGGACCTTGGACTTGTTCGTGTAGACGCTCGAGCCCAGGTCGAGCCCCCAGTCCTCGCTGTCGTAGAGGGTGGCGCGCAGGTTCAGCTCGAGGCCCTTGTTCTCCAGCTCCCCGACGTTCTCCTGCTGGCCGAGC
This sequence comes from Gemmatimonadota bacterium, assembly GCA_003248075.1. Classification (GTDB taxonomy): domain Bacteria; phylum Gemmatimonadota; class Gemmatimonadetes; order Longimicrobiales; family Gaopeijiaceae; genus SZUA-318. The sequence continues at coordinate 55,804 of QJYK01000304.1, forward strand.
GCGAAGCCCTCGGAAGCCGGGTGCCGCACGTTGAACAGCGCGTCCGTCGTGTGCTGCCTGTAGTACGTGAAGTCCGCCGTCAGGCGGTTGTCGAAGCCCGCCCAGTCGAAGCCCACCTCGGTCTCCCCGGTGCGCTCGGGCCCGAGGTTCGGGTTCCCCAGGTTGTCCGGCAGATAGGTGGGCTGACCGCCGTACCCGATCGCGTTCCATGTCCGTACGGCGTCGAACGTCCCCGGCGCGCGCCCGGACTGGCCGTACGCCGCGCGCAGCTTCAGCGACCCCATCGACGCGCTCCAGAAGTCCTCGTCGGAGACGACGTACGAAAGCGAGACCTTGGGGTAGGCCTGGAGCCCCAGCGACTTGCCGAACGCGGAGTTGCCGTCCACCCGGATGCCGCCGGTGACGAAGTACTTGTCGCGGATGTTCAGGAGGGCCTGGCCGAAGAAGCCGGCGTTGACCTCGCGCACACGCGTCTCCCAGCTGAGCCGGTTGGCGCCCGCGTCCACGTCGGGATCGCCGGGCCCAGCGAAGTCGGTACCCTCGGCCTGCACCACGCGCGTGTCGGTGGTGATGCTCTGGCCGCCCGCCGACAGCGTGACCGAGTTCTCACCCATGGCGACGCGGTAGTTTCCGACGATGTCGGCCGTCAGCGTCGAGTAATTCCGGCTGTCGGTATAGAGCTTCCCGGTGGGAAGCTGACGGTACCCGTACGGCCGCAGCTGCCGGTTGTCCTGGAGCGCCTCGTCGTAGCCGACCGTGAGGCGTGTGTTGAAGGCGCCGCCCGGGTCGTAGCTCACCGTCGACCCCAGGACGAAGCGGTCGACACGGGTCCGGACGTCCTGGGTGAGGACGAGACTGATCGTGTCGACGTTGGCGTTCGCGAAGTAGTTCCGCTCCCGCCTGAACGCGTTCAGGATCAGCCCCTGGGCATTGTTGCCCGCTGGCGTGTTCTGGATGTCCGTGCGGTTGTAGGCGGTGTTCACCTGGACGGTAAGGGCGTTGAACGGCGTGAAGGTGAAGTTGCCCCGCACCCCCCGCTTCTCCTCGTCGTCGAGGGGCAGCACGCCCTGGTTGTCGTCCCAGTTGCCCGACAGGAAGTACTGGAGCGTCTGCGCGCCACCTGCCACGCTCAACGAATACTTCTGTCTGTAGCCGTTCCGCAGGAACGGATCCAGGTTCATGAGCTTATAGGAGTAGTCTCCGCGAGGCGTCTCGGTGAGGGTCGGGTCGTTGACGGGGCGAACGTCCACGTCCGGAGCGAAGGGCAGCAGCTTGTTGAAGCCCTGCTCCACCTGCATCGTCCACCGCGGCGCTCCCTGGGTCCCCCGCTTGGTGAAGATCTGGATGACGCCCGCCGCCGCCTCGGTCCCGTACAACGTGGAGGCCGCGGATCCCTTGATGACCTCGATGCGGTCGATGTCGTTGGGGTTGATGTCGTTGAGCGGCGAAGCGGTCACGTTGCCGCCCCGACCGGCGCCCTCGGTGGGCGAGATGTTGCGGGCGTAGGGATCACTGCGCACCCGGACCCCGTCCACGTAGATGATCGGCTGGTTGGACTGGGAGACCGACACGGAGCCCCGCAGACGGATCTGGGCGCCCGACCCGGAGGAGCCATTCCCTGCCGAGACCATCAGCCCGGGCGACTTGGCCTGCAGCAGCTGGTCGACACTGGGCGAAGGCGCCGCGATGTCCGACGCCGAGATCTGGACGATGGAGTTCCCGACCTCGCGCCGACGGGCCGCGCCGGCCGTGCCCGTCACCACGATCTCGTCCAGGCCGAGGGCCTGGTCCGCGAGGGTGAAGTTCACGACGGCGGTCTGACCGGCGGCCACGGTCACGGACTGGGTGACCGTCTCGTAACCGATCCGGATCGCCCGGATCTCGTACGTTCCCGGAGCCACGTTCCGGATCAGGTAGCGGCCGTTGGCGGCCGTGAGGCCGCCCATCTGGCTCCCGATCAGGAACACCTGGACCTCCGAGAGCGGCGCCAACGAGGTCGCGGTGACCTCGCCGGTGATCGACCCGGTGTTCTGCGCGGCGATCGGCGCAGCGATGGCCGCCAGCAGCAGCGTCGCGCCCGCCCGGCGCCCGACGCGCAACAAGGGTTGTAGCAAAGTAGGCGACATGTGTCCTCCGCGTGGGGTTTGTCCACCACGGACACGGAGGTGCGTCACGGGGATGACGGGCGCCCCGGCCGTGGCAGAGAACTCGAATGAACCCTCAACACCTCAGCCGGGCGCCCGAGGGGATACGCCGTCACGGCGTGGCTCTGGGGCCAACGAGTCGGGGTGTGGGAGCACCCTGGGCTGTCTCGTCGACGCCAAGAATTGGTCCGCTGTCGGACCCCGTCAAGTGGCTCGTCGTGTCGGCCTTCCCGCCGCCCGGAGCGATGGTGATCGGTTGACCCTATCTTCAGGAATCCCGGCGCGTCCGCTCGCGCCGATCCATGCTCTCGCAGGGGATTCCCATGCATTCGCGCACGGCCGGAATTCTCGGCCTCACCCTGGCCATCTCGCTGCCACTCGGCGTACACGCCCAGACCCTTCCCGAGCGCGCCGTCCGGCGCGACGTCCCCATGACCGACGCGATCCGTCGCGCCTGGGATGCCGGGACCCGTGACCGGACCGGGAGGCCGGGACGCGGTTACTGGCAGCTCCGTACCGACTACACGATCCGCGCTCGCCTGGACCCCTCGACACAGACCATCACGGGGACCGAGACCATCCTGCTCCACAACCGGAGCCCCCAGGAGCTGGGAGAGATCCTCCTGCGTCTGGACCACAACATCTTCCGCGCAACCGTTCCGCGCGGCTTCTCCGTGCCCGCGGAGACCACCGACGGGATGATCGTGACCCGTCTCGCGGTGAACGGGCGACAGGTGGACCTCGACGCGCCCCCGACCCCGGGCCGCGGCCGCCAGGGCACCGCGCCGCAGCTCGGGACCGCCGGCATGGAC
>QJYK01000207.1 GCA_003248075.1 Gemmatimonadota bacterium
GGGGAGCCACTGCTCACCTTCAACCCCGGCGTGATGGTGGCGGGCACGGATGTCGCGTACGACGACGCGCAGTCGCGCGGCACGGCCTTCGGCAAGAGCAACGTGGTCGCGGCGCTGGCGGTGGCCACGGGCGATCTGCGTACGATCTCGGACGAGCAGCTCGAGACCGCGCGGGCGCGCATGAGCTTCGCGGCGCGACAGAGCCTGCCGGGAACGAGCGCCACCCTCACCTTCGACGACGGCTACCCTCCCATGGCGCCGACCGACGGCAATCGACGCCTGTTGGCGCTGTTCGATCAGGTCAGCCGTGCGCTGGGCTACGGTCCGGTCGGCGCGGTCGACCCCCGCAACGCCGGAGCCGCCGACGTTTCCTTCACTGCCGGCCTCGTGGACATGGCGATCGACGGGCTCGGACCCGGGGGCGGGTCGGACCATACCGTGGACGAATGGATCGACCTTCCCACGCTGGCCCTTCAGACCAAGCGGGCCGCCGTGCTGCTCCACCGACTCGTGAGCCGGGGCGTCTCCTGACGCGCGATCCCGCGCACTTCGGAAGACCCTTCCGCGCCCTCGCGCCAGGGATGTGGCTCAGCGCGCCGCGACCCACCGGTCCACGGCTTCGGCGAGCATCGGCAGGCTGACGGCACCGTCCCCCAGCACGGTGTCGTGGAAGCCCTTGATGTCGAAGCGATCCCCGAGCCGCTCCTGCGCAGAGCGTCTCAGGCGTTGGATCTCGAGGCTCCCGAGCAGGTACGCCGTCGCCTGCCCCGGCACCGCGATGTAACGGTCGATCTCCGACGTCACCGAGGGGAGCGACTCGGCGGTGTTGGCGAGCATGTACTCGATCGCCTGCTCACGCGTCCATCCGAGCACGTGCATTCCGGGGTCCACGACCATGCGTGCCGCCCGCAGGGCCTCGTTGGAGAGCATGCCCAGACGGTCGAGGTCGGAAGAATACAGCCCCATCTCGTCGGCCAGCCGCTCGCTGTAGAGTCCCCAACCCTCTGCCATCCCCGCCACGTAGACGTAGCGCAGCACCGGGTGGACACCGCGCCCGTACAAGGCGACGGAGAACTGCAGGTGATGCCCCGGATACGTCTCGTGGAAGGCCGTGGCCTCCATGCTGGCCCGGCTCACCGCATCGGGACGGTACGTGCCGACCTCGTAGGTGCCCGGTCGGCTCCCGTCGACCGCCCCCGCCGAGTAGAACCCGCCCCCGGACGACTGCTGATAGGCGGGAAAAGGCTTCACGATCACCTCGGCCTCGGGAACGAACCCGAACCAGTCGTGGACCGAGACCTCGGCGCACGCCACCGCGCTCCGCGCGTAGTCGAGTATCGCCTCCTCCGAGGGGAAGGTGTACTCGGGCTCGGTGCGGAGTCGCTGCAGAAGGCCTGCAATGTCGTCCGTGCCGAAGCCGTCCCTCGCGATCCGGCTCATCTCCTCCCGGATCCGCGCCATTTGCCCGAGCCCGGACTCGTGAATCTCCTCCGCGGACATCGAGAGTGACGTGTGGAAGCGGACGGACGCGTCGTAACACTCCCGACCCATCGGGTTGGCGGCGACGCCCACCGCCTCGCGGGGCACGTATTCGGTGCTCAGGAAGTCGCGGTAGCGCTGCATGGCGGGGCCGATTCCGCCGAGAATGATCGCCTCTACCTCCTGGGTGAAGGCGTCGTCGCCGGCGCGGGTCGCCGGATCGTGGAAGGGAGAGGCCTCCACGGGCGAGAGCAGGAGCGCCTCGACCTGCCCGAGCACGGCCTGGACGCTGGTCCGCGCCGCGAGGAAGCCCGCAGCCATGCCCGCCCTGAGGTTGTCGACGTCGGTGTCGATGTAGGCGGGCACCCGTCGGAGCCGGTCGAGCGCGCGCGCCCGATCCTCCGGTGTGGCCACCGCCTGCTGCGAGACCGTGGACGCGAGCATGCTTTGCCAACCGGTCCACGTGGGACTCACGTTCCACAGCTCGGTACGGCAGACCCGACGGCCTTCCGACGCGGACAGCCGATCCAGCGTGAACACATAAGGGATGAGGGCGTCGGTCCCCTCGAGGTCCGCGGGGTCGAGCGCGCGCAACGCGGACAGCCAGGCGTCCTCCTTCGTCCGCCACAGGTCCATGGCGGCTCGGCTCCGGTCACCCAGGCTGTCCGTCGGGGCGTGCGGGTATCCGACCTCGTACGCCTCCTCCGGGAAGGAGTGGTAGTACGAGTCGACGAAGTCCTGGGCCACCGAACGCGCGATCGCCGCCGACTCCGACGCCGGTGCTCGACCGCCACAGGCGCCGAGCAGGATCACGACGAGCCCCCGTGCGAGGCGCGGAAGGCCAGGCTCGGCCCTCACCGGTAGTTTCCGAACGAGAGCTCCATCCCATAGTCGCGCGCCTTCAGCACGGCGATCACCTCCTGCAGGGTGTCGCGCGACGGCGACGACACGCGCAGCTCCTCGCCCTGGATCTGCACCTGGACCTTCTTGAAGCCACCCTCGCGGATGTCCTTCGAGATCCTCTTCGCGGTATCCTGATCGATGCCCTGTTTGAGTCCGATCGTCTGGCGTGCCCGGCCCAGGCTGCCGGGCTCGACCTTGCCCTCGTCGAGGTTCTTCACCGGCACGCTCCGCCTCGACAGCTTCTCACGAAGCACCCCGAGCAGGGCGCGCAGCCGGTACTCGTCGTCCGCGTCCAGCTTGATCGTCCCGGCCTTCCGGTCAAGCTCCACGGTGCAGCTCGTGCCCTTGAAGTCGTAACGAGTCAGGATCTCCTTGGTGGTCATGTTCACCGCGTTGTCGACCTCCTGGAGATCGACGCCGGTGGAAATGTCGAAGGATACGTTGGCGCCCATGGGTCCGGTGCGTTGAGGGATCGGTGCGTCGGACGTTACGCGACCCCGGGGGGAAGCGTCCAGTCGGCGTCGGGCCCGCCGACCGGCGCCCCGCGAGCCCGGCGGTTCAATACGGCGTGACCGAGCTGCTTCCCGAGGTGTGCGCGTATACCGCTGGGCTCCCCTTGTAACGCACGTTCGACACGCCACTCACCCAAGCATCCAGGCGGTCCGTGACCCACAGGTCGGCCCACGAGACGCCGGACGCCTCGATGTGGGCGCGCGCGCTTTCCAAGCCGATCCCCGCGAAGCCCGTCACCCCGGAGAGCGTGACGCTGAGTCGGTCGACGCTACCGTCGGCCTCGACGACGCAGACGCCGCTCAGGACCACCTCCAGCTCCTCCTGGCGGCCCAGGTCGATCTCGAAAGAGACGGCGCCCGAGCCCTCGATCCGATCGAGCGCCACGACTTCGAGGCGGTAGATCATCTCCGCTCTGGGTGACAGGCTCACGCCCGACTTCGGACCGAGGATCAAGGTTCCCCCCCTCACCTCGGAGCGCAGGTGCGGGATGATATTGTCCTCCGCCGTCACGGTCAGCGCCTCACGGCCGGTCCGTTCGATGATGACCCGGCCCGCACCGGAGGCCAGAACCCCGGTGAAGCCCTGGACCAACCGGGACTCGGTCACCACTCGGCCCGAGCCCCGGATCCCGATCGAGTCGTCGCCGTCTCCGTCGACATGGATGTCCAGCGGCAGGATGCACCCTCCCGCCAGCACCGCCGCGACCCACGCACTGCTCCACCTCTTCATCTTCCTCCACCTCCCACCCGGCCCCCACGCTCGTGGGGCCGCCGCATTCAGAACACGTAACGAAAACCGATCGTGGGCAGTCTGGGCAGCAGGGTCTGGCCATCGACCCGCGTGACGATCATGCGTCCGTCGATGAACCACCCGTCATAGGCATAGGATGCCAGGTTGGTCCGGTTGTACATGTTGAAGACGTCCAGGTAGACCTGCATCGGATTGCCGCGCAGCGTGAGCTCGCGCGTCACCCGCATGTCCAACCGGTGGTACGACGGTAGGCGCTCCGCCCGCAACGGCCCGAACGTCCTCCTCCAGAAGACGCTTCCGTCGTCCAGGACCGTGGCATCGTAACTCCAGCTCGTCGCGGGCCAGCCGGTGTGGTAGCGCCATCCCCACGAGAGGTCCCAGGACGGGCCGGGCCGGTAGGCCACGTTCACCCCGACCGCGTGGCGCTGGTCGTATCGTCGGGGAACCCACGGCCCCTCCGTGCACGCCTGCCCCAGCGCGCACGTCTGCCCTACCACGGCCGGGACCTCGTCCTTCGCGACCGCGAGGACGTAGCTCGCCGACCAAGCCCAGCGTAGCCCGGCACGCCGCTCCACGAGCAGCTCCAGACCACGAGCGCGACCCCGCTCGGGGTCGAGTCTCAGCCGATCGCCCTCCGCCTCGGGGAAGATCTGGAGCTCCTGCTCCAGGTTGATGAAGCGAGGTCTCTGATCCCCGATGGAGCGTTGATAGAGCTCCACGCGCGCGTCGACCCCGTTCAGGAAGCGATGCTCCAGCCCGAGCGCGATCTGGTCCGCTCTCTCGGCGGCGTGGAAGCCCTTCTCGCCATCGCCGACCTCGAGCTCGTGGATTCCCTGGGACTGGTAGTACCGGCCCCAGCTCCCCCGCAGTGTGGTCGCGGGACCCACTTCCCACGATGCGAGCAGCCGTGGGGATACGTCTTCGTCACCTGCATGGGTGACGTGATCGTAGCGGACACCCGCTTCCGCGGTGAGCCGGTCGATGGGGCGCACGCGCGCCGCGAGGTACACACCCAGCTGGTGTCCATCCGGCGCCAAGCCGACCTCGACGCTATCCACGAGCCGTCCCGGCAGCTGGCCTTCGAGGAGCACCGGGGTCTCGGCAGAGCTGACGTAGTCGTACCGGGCCCGCAGCTTCTTGAAGTCCGCACCCACCTTGAGCATCGCCCGCGACGTCAGCTCGATGCCCAGATCGTGCCGCAGCCCGACGAAGGAGAACTCACGGTCGTCCCGGGCGAAGATTCGGTCGGCCATACCTGCGCGCCCGCGGTCCTCGACGAAGCCGAAACGCTCTCGCGTCACCCGGCCCACCGAGGTGACGGTGTTCGCGGACACACGGGGGTGTGGCACAGACTTCCAGGTGAGCCAGGCGTAGCTGGAGCCCCAACCCGTATCGACGTCCACGGCGTCGAGGTCGTCCGCCCCATGGAGGCCGAAATCGTCTCGGGCATGGAGCACGTGGGCGCTGAGCAGATTGTGGTTGTCGGGCTGCCAGCTGACCCGGCCGAACGCGTCCCAGTACTGGGGAGACAGCCGCCGATCCTCTCCGATCAGCCGGATGAGGAGACCCATGAAGCCTCGGCGCCCCGACACGAGCCAGCTTCCACGCCCGTCCGCGAAACCGCCGCCGCTCATGGCCGTGACGTTGGTCACGCTCAGACCCAGCGTCGTGCGTGTGTCGCCCACTTCGGTTCGGGACTTCATGTCGAAGATTCCGGTCATCTTCTCGCCGTGCTCGACACCGAAGCCCCCCACCGTGAGCTCGACCCCGCCCAGCGCGTTGAGGTCCACGATCCCGAGGGCCCCGTCCCAGTCCTTCATGTGGTAGGGCTCGTACAGCTCCAGCCCGTCCAGGCGGACCGCGACCTCTCCGTCCCTGCCGCCGCGGATGTTGAGCCGCGTCGAGATGTCGTGTGAAGCGACTCCAGGGAGCCGCTTCATCGATCGGAACACGTCCTCCCCCACCTGGGGCATCGTCTGGATCTCTTCACGCGAGAGCGCCTGGACCGCTCCCGGTGGAATGTCCTCCAGGATGCTGAACGTCCCGGGTGCCACCAGGATCTCGGGGAGTGGAATGGGCTCCCTGGCCAGTCTGACCGTGACGCGCGCCGTATCCGCTGCTTCGACGCGCACCTCGTCGATCAGGGCGGCCGCCCACCCCACTGAGGTCACCCTGAGCCGCCGCAGGCCGGCGGGGACGTCGCTGAGGACGAAGCGCCCGGCTCCATCCGACAACACGCCTCGCCCGTCGTCGAGCTGGATCATGGCGTTGACCACGGGTGATCCGCCCTCGTCCAACACGCGGCCCAGGATGCATCCGGCCTGTGGGAGTGGGGTCCGCGGCTCGAGCGGCACGATTCGGATCAAGGTCCCACTCGAGCGGAAGGTGAGCCCCGTGCCCTGGAGAATGCGTTCCAGGGCCTGGCGGACGGTGACATCCTGGCAGACGCAGCGCACGCCCCCGGACGCCGGCAGCAGGTCGGGACTGTACACGAGCGACACCCCCGCGCTCCGACCGAGCATGCGGAGCGCCTGCTCGATTCCCTGCCCCTGGACCGTGAGGCGCGCGAACGCCTCCAGCGGCGACTGGGCAGCCACGACCGACGGGCTGATGGCGAGCGCCGCCAGCGCGCATCCCCCGACCACTGCCCTCCTGCGGCGCGTTCCTCCACGCGATCGCGCTGCTTGTTCCGATCCCGTTCTCATCACCCCCCTCCCGTTCTCATCCCCGTTCCACCTTACGCCTCGGGGCCGATCCGGCCGGCGGCGCTGATCCCCGGTACACCCAACCTCCCCATCACGCGAGCCGTGATCGACAGCGCGAGCTGCACGGCATCACCCACCACCCCTCCGTTCCACACCCAATCGAGGAGCTCCTCCAGGAGCGGCCACTGACCGATCGTCCTCTTCGCCAGGGTCAACGATACGGTGGCCAAGATCACCACCAGCAGCCGTAACCGGCGTCTCCTCTCCTCACCACCACCCGTCCGTCCCATCCGCCCCATCCTCCCTTTCCCGCCGGGCCACTCCACCCGAGATCGTCCTGCCTCTCCCGGAGGCCTCCCCGTGGCACCGATCCGTCGGCGCCTCGACCCATACACGTGCGGCGGCGCGCGTCTCTACCAATTCGCCCTCCGCGACCGGCTTGCGGCACCGTCGGCCAGGACCGATCGTTCGGGGTCGTACGACGGCGGCAGTCCACCTGCCCGGGCTGGCGTCTCCCCGAAGCACCACGCCCCTGGAGCGTTGCAGCTGCGCCGCCTCGCCACCCGGGGGAAGGCGTCCGAGTCGATGCCCGATCCGGAGCTACCGCCGGACAGCGAGCTCATCCAGGGGATTCGCTCCGGCGATCCGCGAGTTCTCGCGCGCCTCCAGACCGCCTATTGGGGCAGGCTGGTCCAGTTCGCCGACCGGATCCTCGACGGCGGCTCCGACCCGCAGGACGTCGTTCAGGAGGCCTTCATCCGGCTCTGGACACACCGGGAGCGCTGGAGCCCCGAGGGATCGGTGCGCTCGCTCCTGTACACCGTGACGCGGAACGCCGCGCTCGACGAACGCCGACGTGGCGCGCGGCGCGCGAAGGCCACCCTGTCGGTGGACCCCCCCGCTGGCCGTGACGGTCCCGCCGACGATGCCGTGGCCGACGAGCTTCTGCGCGCCGCGGCCGACGCGGTCTCCCGATTGCCGCCCAAACGCCAGGAGGTGTTTCGCCTGGCGCGTGAGGAGGGACTCACGTACGCGGAGATCGCGAGGGTTCTGGAGGTCTCGCCCCAGACGGTGGCGAATCAGATGAGCCTCGCCCTGGGTGACCTCCGACGGGCCCTCGCCGCGTACCTCGAGGAAGAGGCGCCCTCGCGGTAAGCGTTTCGATTGGTAGAACCCTCCGGTCCCCGACGTGTCAGGGGCGGAGTCCCACGAAAAAGAGTCCTGGAGCGAACCTGGTGGACGAGCGGATCATCGAGGTACTGGCCGGCAACGCCTCCCCTTCCCGTGAGGAAGAGGTGCGGCGGTGGCGGCAGGCATCCGCTGAGAACGAGGCTCACTATCAGGCGACCCGTCGTCTGTGGCGAGCGACCGAGCCCTCTGTGCTGGCCGAGGTCCGCGAGCCGGTGGATCCCAGCCTCATCGTCGCGGCATCGGAGGAGCGACGCCTCGCCGGCGGCGCTCCGGTGGTGATCCCTCTCGCGGCCGTGGCTCGGCCGCGAGGCCGTCTCCGGCGTACGGCCGCCTGGGGCCTCGCGGCGGCCGCCGCCGTGGTCGCCCTGGCGTTCGGGATCTCCGTGCGTCAGCCGGTTCCGGGCGCCGGACCCCTGGCCACCCTCACGGCAGGCGCGCAGACGGCGCGCACGGTGGTCCTCGAAGACGGGAGCTTCGCGCGGCTCGCTCCGGGAGCCGAGCTTCAGGTATGGGACTCGCCCGAGGAGCGGCGCGTCGGGCTGACCGGGCGTGCCTTCTTCGCCGTGGCCCACGACGAGACCCTCCCGTTCGTCGTCGAGGCAGCAGACACCCGGACGACGGTGCTGGGGACGCGCTTCGAGGTCGCCACCGCTGGCGCGACCGTGCGCACGATCGTGGTGGACGGACGCGTCGCGGTCTCCAACGAGCGCGGCTCGGTGGAGGTCGTGGGCGGAAGCCTCGCACGCTCCGAGCCGGGGGCCCCTCCGACCCGAGAGGTCGTGGCAGACGTCTACGCGCTCCTCGACTGGCCGGAGGGAGTCCTCCTGTTCCAAGGCACCCCCCTGGCCCAAGTCGCGGATGAGGTGGCCCGCCGCTTCGACCGCACTGTGGAGGTTCGGGGCGAGGGGCTACCGGAGCTCCGCATCTCCGGCTCGTTCGAGGACGAGTCGTTCGAGGAGGTCGTCCTCGCGCTCTGCGAAACGTCGGGCGCGCGCTGCTCACTGACCACGTCCGGAGCCGTGATCGGACCGAACGAGTAGCGCCTCGGGCGAACATCAGGCCCCGGGCGGGTCCGCCTCCCCACCAAACAGCGCCGAGGCGGCGCTGATCTCTTCGGCGAGTCCGAGGACGACGAGCGCATCGCCCGCCTCCACCACGGAATCGCCGCCGGGATTCGGAATCGTCTCCTCGCCACGTCGGATGGCCAGCACGGAGACACCGTACAGCCTTCGGAGGTCGGTGTCGGCGAGCCGATGGCCCACGATCGAGCCCCCTTCTCTGACCCTCAGCGTCGTGATCTCGACGTCGGTCAGGGACCCACCCAGGTCGGACAGCGAGAGCGAGGTCGAGGCAGCAGTGCGGAGCATCTCGTATCCACCGGCGCGCAGCTCGGCCAGGAACGCCTCGATCTCTCGCCTCGGTACCAGGTAGACGCCAAGGAGGCGCGCGACGATCTCGACCGATGTCTCCAACTCTTCCGGAATCACGACGTCGGCCCCGGCATCGCGGAGGGGCTCGACTTCGCTGAGGTGCCGGGTGCGCGCGATGATTCGGCACCCCGGGGCAAGGTCCCGGAGCTGTGCCGTGATCATGCGCGTGGCCGCCGCGTCCGAGATCGCGACGACGGCGACCCGCGCCGTTCCCACGCGAAGGTGCTCCAGCATGGGTCTTTGCGTGGCGTCGCCGAAGAGGATGGGCACCCCTTCCGTGCGCGCCGCGGCGACGATCGTCGGGTTCATGTCGATCGCGACGACGGGTACGCCGGCGACGCGTGCCGCGCTGGCGACATTGCGGCCGTTCAGGCCGAAGCCGATCACGACGACGTGGTCACTGGTCGGCGGGGTATCCCCACCCCCGTGCGGCAGCGGAGACAGTCCGCCAACGCGAACCCACTGCGGCAACGGGAGCGAGGACAGCGCCCGGGCCAAGCGCGGCCCCGCGGCCATCAGGAACGGCGTGACCCCAATGGAGGCGACCGCCACGACCAGGAACCACCGGTAGGCCTCGGAGGAGAGCAATCCCTCGGCGAGGCCATTCCGGGCGAGCACGAACGAGAACTCGCCTACCTGAGACAATGCCACCCCCGACAGCACCGCCGTGGCAAGAGACGTCCGCAGGACCAGTGCCGCGGCGCCCGCGACGATTCCCTTCACGAGCAGGACACCGGTCACCAGCGCCAGCACACCCGCAGGCTCGCTCGCCACCAGGCCCACGTCCAGAAGCATTCCGATCGAGATGAAGAAGAAGCTGGCGAAGAGGTCCCGAAAGGGGAGGATGTCCGACAACGCCTGGACGCTGTAGTCGGACTCGGAGACGATCAGACCTGCCAGGAAGGCGCCGAGAGCCAGCGAAAGACCCGCCTCTGCCGCACCCCAGGCCGTGGCCAGGCACATCGCGACGATCGAGAGCAGGAACAGATCGCGACTCCGTGTGCGCACGATTGCCCGCAGGAGGCGCGGCACCACGGCGCGAGCGAGCAGGAGCACGGCCGCGAGCACGACCGCTGCCTTCAGCGCGAAGCCGGCCAGCGCGCCGCCGAAGCTCCCCTGCATCCCCCCAAGGACCGGGATGAGCAGCATCATCGGCACGATCATCAGATCCTGGTAGACCAGGATCGCGAGGCCGAGCCGACCGTGGGGGGCGTCGAGCTCGGCCCGACTTTGGAGCAGCCGTATCACGACGGCGGTGCTGCTCAGGCTCGCGATCAGTCCGAGGAAGAAGGCCTGGCTACCGGTGACTCCCGCCATTCGAAGGAGCCCGAACGTGACGGCCACGACCCCCAGCACCTGGACGGATCCCCCCAAGAGGACCGCGCGTTTCATGCGCAGAAGTTCGGCAAGGGAGAACTCGAGGCCTACGGAGAAGAGCACCAGGATGACGCCGATCTCCGCAAGCAGCTCGACCTCGTCGACACCCTGGACGACGCCGAGGCCATGGGGCCCCAGGAGCACCCCGGTGATGAGGAAGCCCACCACCGGTGGCAGACGCGCGCGGTGGGACAGGTAGACGACGACGATAGAAACCCCGAGGAGGATCACGACGTCGGTCAGGATCGGTTGATGCATGGCTCTGGCGGGGCGGTCAGGTGATCCGGTTTCGGATCAGGGGGTGATGCGCGTCTCCGTGGAAGTCTCGAGATCGAACAGCCAGAGCGCGGTGCTCGGCGGGGCGCCCCGGACGAAGCTCAGCCAACGACCGAGGGGCGCCGCGCGCGGCGCCGCCCCGTCCGCCAGCACGAACTGCCGCTCCCCGCCCGACGCCGGGCGCCAGAACACCGAGTCGTTCTGCCCGAAGTAGATGCGCTCGCCGTCGGCAGACCAGTCGGGCTCGGTTCCTTCGCCGATCCGGGTCAGTCCATTCCCCCCCGGGGCACTCACGTAGACGACCTCGGTCCCGTCCTCGACCGTCGTAAAGGCGATCGAGCTCCCGTCGGGCGCCCACGCCGGCGACCGGTGGCTGGTCCCAGGGGCCGTGACCGTCATCGGGGTCGGCTCTCCGCCCTGGGCGTCCATCAACCAGAGACGCTCGCCCTGCCCCCCGCGGTCGGAGACGAACACGATGCGCCGTCCACCCGGCGCATAGTCGGGGTCGCTGTCGTGGGCGGGGCCCGAGGTGAGGGGCTCGGCTCCGGTGCCGTCGGGCCGAACCCGCACGATGTCGCCTCCCGACCCGAACGCGACCCACAGCCCGTCCGGGGCCCATGACGCCCGTTCGCCGGGCGCGCGCCCGAGGGGCAGTCCCGTGGCCGGCTCGGGGACCACGCCCTCTCTCGTGGGCCCGAGCAGACCGAAGAGGCGCACGTCGCCGCCGCGGTCCCACGTCACCACGAGCCGCTGACCGTCGGGGGACCAGGCCGCGTCGATCACGGCGTCCACGGCGGGCGCCGGAGTGGAGTTGTCCGCGACCGGGGGCGCCTCGGGAGCCGACCGGTCGAGACAGGCCGCGGCAGCGAGCGCCAGCACGGAGAGCAGCACCCTGCCCATCCTCAACGCGGCCCGCTGGCCAGGCCCCCGCGGCGGGCGCGTTGCCCTCATGCCTCGCACAGTACGACCGTCACCGCCCCGGAGCGACGTCGAGGGCCGTCACCCGATCACCTCGCGATACACCCGATACACGTTTTCCCCCATGATCCGCTCCACGTCGCGCGCGGCGTATCCGCGCCGCACGAGTCCGTCCCAGACGACCTCCATTCGACGTGGACCGTTCAGCTCGTCGATGAAGTAGGGAAGCTCGCTGTCCGTCACCTGGCTCCCTTCCTCGCGCCGCAGCTCGGCGACGTACTCGGGCGTCATGGTGATCACCCGATGGTCGCGGTCACTGCCGATGCACACGTGCTCGATGCCACAGACCTGAACCGCGTGGTCGATATGGTCGAAGTATGCGTGCAGGTTGGTCTGCTTCTTCGCGGTGAGGAACGGTCTCAGCTGGCACATTCCCACCACGCCGCCGGTCTGGGCGACGCCCCGCAGGTTCTCGTCCGTCGTATTACGCAAGTGAGGGTAGACCGCATCGCACGCGGTGTGGGAGATGATCACCGGCTCGGAGGTGTGGGCGATCACGTCCCGCATGGTCGACATGTTCGCGTGGGAAAGATCGACGAGCATCCCGACGTCGTTCATGCGCTCGACGAGCTCCCGCCCGAAGGCCGTGAGCCCTCCGTCGTCTCCTTCGGCCCGGCACCCGACACCAGCGCGGTTTCGCTCGTTGTACGTGATCTGCGCACTGCGTAGCCCGAGCCTGTGGAACATGTCGACGCGGTCGAGATCGTCTCCGAACTGCTCCGAGTTCTGACACAAGTAGAAGACGGACATCCGCCCCGAAAGGCGTGCGCGGTCTATGTCCGCGACGGACGTCGCAGCCAGCAACAGCTCGGGGTTCTCGGCGACGAAGCGATCGTACGTCAGCAGTCCGTCGACGGCGAGCTCGAGCGCCTCGGCGCCCACGGGCTTGGGATCACAGATGGTGACGGTGATCGAATCGATGCCGCTGGCAAGCATCTCACCGATGAGCGGGGCATCGTATTCGGGACGGAGTTCGCCCATCGCGTCGACGATCAGGGCACGGGGATCCGGTATGCCGAGTCGGACCTCGTGCCGGAACGGGACCGTCGACGTCCACGGTCCGCCTCCCACGACGGTCAACGTCGAAGCGGATGCGGCCTTCACGAAGTCTCTTCGGTCCATGGTGTTCCTCCCGGACGGGAGCGTATCGCGGGCTCATCGAGCGGGCAACTCGCGTGTCCCCGTCCACACGTACAGGTCTGTCGGCCCGCGGGTCCCTGAGGTACGATCCGGACGTCGCGACAAACCCGGAGGGCTCTCATGCACGCACGTCTCCTGGCCGCGCTCGTGGCGCTGGCCACGCTCCCGCTCTCGACACTGGCGCAGTCCCCTGCGCTCCCGGATGGTGCCCTCGGCCTCTACCGCTACCCGGCGCTCCACGGCGACCGCATCGTGTTCGCGGCGGAGGGGGACCTCTGGCGCGTTTCCGTGACGGGAGGTCTGGCGCAGCGGCTCACCACCCACCTGGCCGACGAGCGCGACCCCGTCATCTCGCCGGACGGGCGAACCGTCGCCTTCACGGCCCGGTACGAGGGCCCGGCGGAAGTATACACGATGCCGATCGACGGCGGCCTTCCGGTACGCCGCACGTACGAGCCGGAGCTGTCGCTGGCCACGGCCTGGAGGCCCGACGGCCGGCTCGTGTACACGACCACGCACTACTCGACGCTGCCGCAGAACCAGCTGGTCGCGCTGGATCTCGCGAGCGGCGCCAGCGAGCGGATCCCGCTCTATACTGCGTCCGAGGGGTCGTGGGACGCGAGCGGGCAAACGCTGTACTTCGTGCGCCCCGCGTTCCACAACAACGTCACGAAGCGATACGTGGGTGGAACCGCCAGGGATATCTGGAAGTTCGAAAGGGCCGCCAGCGAAGCCGTCGAGCTCACGGGAGACTACGCGGGCGAGAGCCATTCACCCATGTGGTACGACGGCCGGGTCTACTTCGTGAGCGACCGGGACGGCACCATGAACCTCTGGTCGATGGACGAAAGCGGTGGCAGCCTCCGGCAGCTCACGCGCCATTCGGGCTGGGACGTCAAGGAGCCCGATCTCCAGGACGGACGCATCGTCTACCAGCTCGGTGCCGATTTGCGCCTGTTCGACATCGGCTCCGGCCGCGACGCCCTCGTGCCCATCACGCTCGCGTCCGACCTCGAGCAGCTGCGGGAGAAATGGATCGACACGCCCCTGGAGTACCTGACTTCCGCGCACTTGGACCCGGACGGTTCCCACGTCGTGCTCACCGCGCGCGGCCGGGTCTTCGTGGCGCCCACGGGAGCCGGACGCCTCGTGCGGGCATCCGTCAAGGAAGGCGTGCGCTATCGGGACGTGACCTTCCTTCCCGACGGCGAGACGCTCCTTGGCCTCTCGGACGCATCGGGCGAGTTCGAGTGGGTGACGCTGCCGGCCGCGGGCGTGGGTCAGGAGCATGCACTCACCCGGGACGGTGAAGTGCTCCGGTACGGCGGTGCGGTCTCGCCCGACGGTGCGCGCTTGGCGTACGTGGATCACCACCGGGACCTGTGGGTGCTCGAGTTGGCGTCCGGGCGTCAGCGGGCGATCAATGGTCAGCGCGAAGGGGCGGGCGATCCGGCGTGGTCGGCGGACTCGCGATGGCTCGCGTTCTCGGAGACGGCGCCCAACACGTTCGCCCAGATCAAGCTGTACGACACCCGCAACGGCGAAGTCACCACCGTCACCTCGGACCGGGTCAACAGCGTCGCCCCTGCATGGGATGCGGAGGGCGACTTCCTCTACTTCCTCTCGGACCGCAACCTGACGTCGAGCGTCGGCCAACCATGGGGGAGCCGTCAGCCCGAGCCCTACTTCGACAACCAGTGGGAGATCTACCAGATCGGCCTACGTCCGGGAGTGCGCTCCCCGTTCCGGCCCCACGACGAGCTGGCCCCCGGGGGATCCGGTGACGCGGGCACCGCGGGAGGGGATCGAGGCTCACCGACCGGGCGCGCACCCACTCCGGTCGAGATCGCGCTCGAGGGGATCGCGATGCGCCTGGCCAGGGTCCCCGTGCCAGCCGGCAACTACGGCAACCTGAGCGCCAACGCCACCGCGCTCTTCTTCCAGTCGCGCGAGGCCGGACAGTTCGGGGGTGGCGCCCTGGTCGCGGTCCCGTTCGCCGGCGACGAGCACGCGTCGGTCACGGTCGCGGAGAACGTCCAGGGTTACGAGCTCAGCGGTGACGGCAAGAAGCTGCTCCTGCGGCAGCGCAACGCGCTCTCCGTGGTGGACGCCAGGGCGCAGAAGCCGGCGAGCCTCGCCGATGCCCGCATCGATCTGTCGGGATGGAGCTTCCCCATCGACGTGCGGGAGGACTGGCGTCAGATCTTCGTCGACGCCTGGCGGATGGAGCGGGACTATTTCTACGACCCCGGCATGCACGGTGTCGACTGGGTGGGGGTGCGTGACAAGTACCTCCCGCTCGTCGAGCGGGTCACCACGCGGGAGGAGCTGTCCGACGTCATCGGTCGTGTCATCGGTGAGCTCTCGGCACTGCACACCAGCGTGCGGGGTGGAGACATGCGCCAGGGCGAAGACGACATCTCGGTCGCCACGCTGGGCGCCCGGCTCGAGCGTGACGCCGGCGCGGGCGGTTGGCGTATCGACTACGTGTACAGGTCGGATCCGGACTACCCGGAAGAGCTCTCCCCGCTGGCCGACCCGTCGGTCGATGTCCGCGAGGGCGACGTCATCGAGCAGGTGAACGGCGTCGCTACCCTGGACGTCCCGCACATCGGCGCGCTGCTACGCAACCAGGGCGGGAAGCAGGTCCGGCTGCGCGTGCGCGCACGCGGGGCGGAAGCCCGCGACGTGGTCGTCACGGCCACCACCTCCGAGCAGAGCCTCCGCTACTCGGACTGGGAGTACACGCGACGCCTCAAGGTCGAGGAGGACGGCGACGGCCGCATCGGCTATGTCCACCTGCGCGCCATGAGCGGCGGCAACCTCACGGAGTGGTACCGGAATTTCTACCCGGTCTTCGACCGCCAGGGTCTCATCATCGACGTGCGTCGGAACTCGGGAGGCAACATCGATTCGTTCATCCTCGAGAAGCTGATGCGCCGCGCCTGGATGTACTGGCAGGACAACGTCGGGGCGCCGAGCTGGAACATGCAGTACGCGTTTCGCGGGCACATGGTCGTGCTCGTGGACCAGAACACGGCCTCCGACGGCGAGGCGTTCGCCGAGGGGTTCCGTCGCCTCGGCCTCGGGCCCGTGATCGGAATGCGCACCTGGGGTGGCGAGATCTGGCTGGGCAGCAGCAACCGGCTCACCGACGACGGCTTCGCCCGGGCCCCGTCCACGGGCGTTTACGGCCCCGAGGGCGAGTGGCTCATCGAGCAGGTGGGTGTCGAGCCGGACATCGTGGTGGACAACCTGCCGCACGCCACATTCAACGGGGAGGACGCGCAGCTGGACGCGGCGATCCGATACCTGCAGGAGAAGATCGCCGAGGATCCGAGGGCCGTTCCTCCCCCCCCGCCCTATCCCGACCGCGGCTTCCGCTACCGGGCCGACGACGGCGGGCGCTCGGGAAACGGGGGGCGCTGACCGACCGACCCCGAAGCTGGCGGGCAGGCCGGCTCCCACACCGCGGAGCCGGCCGCCCCCACGGTCAGAAGTGCAGGTAGGTCTGGAGCTTGAGCCCCCAGATCGTCTCTCCGGCCTGCGGGTGCCACATGTCGACGTTGGCGGCGACCTTGTTCCGACCCTCGAAATGGACGACGAGCCCGGGGGTGAGCAGGAGCCCGCCGTCGGAGCGCGCGTCGCGGTCGGGATCACCCCAGCTCACGCGTCCGACCGGCTCGATCGCGCGCACCCTCCCGTCGTCGCTCAGAGGGATACGGTAGGTCGTGATTCCCTGCCACGCGACGTATCGGCTCTCTTCGCCGCCGGCGTCCAGGTTCATCCAGTTCTGGCCGGAAAGGACGGCGGCCTGGACGTGGAGGCCCCGCTCGAAATTCCCCAGCTCCACGTCCACGCTCACCGACGGCGCGTGCGCATCGGCCAGCGTGATCGGGTTCGGATAGTCGTGGACGCTGGCATTGGCGCCCAGCTTGAGGTCGGCCCGGGGGAGCCACTCCAGCCGAGCCGCCACGGACTTGGCGTCGTTCTCCTCGCGTCGGTTGGGGCCAGAACCGTTGGTCACGCTGAGGAGGTAGTCGAGCCTTCCGCCGGCGAGCTCGCCCTCCACCAGCACGCCCACGTCCAGGGAAGACAGCTGGAGCCGCTCGCTGAAGCGAGAGAAGCTGCACACGCCTCCGATCCCCGCGCAGGGCTCGACGCCCCGCACGTTGCCGTCGCGCTCCACCACGAGGATGCCCGAAGACGGGGTCAGCTCGAAGAGATCGAACGCCCGCTTGAACTGGCCGAAGGAGAGCCGCGCCCTTGGGCTCGGCGACAGGCGCACGAACGCGTAGCGCGCGACCGCCCCCTCGCCGGCCACATCGACGTGCACGACGCCGTCGATCCAGTCGTTGAATCGGGTCGCCACCCAGATGCGGGCGCGGCGCACCAGGAGCTCCGAGGAGACCTCGCCATCGGCGCTGGTCGTGTTCAGCTGAAAGTGGAGCCGGCCTCCGAGCTCGGTCCGCTCCACCGGCTCCCTGGGCTCGACGGCCTGAGCGGCGAGGGCGGTCGCCGCCGGCCCGGCGAGGGTGCTCAGGATGAGGACACGGGCGGTGCGGTGGATTCGGCTTCGGGGCATGGTGGATGGCGAAGGAGTCGACGACAAAGGCGGTGAAGCTAGAGGCAGCCCGTCCGTGCGCAATCCGTGGCTAGCGTGAGGACACCCACTGCCGAGCGAGCTCGACCACGTGGTCCACGTCGGACGCGTCGTTATAGACCCCGATCGACATGCGTAGCACGCCCTTGCGGACAGACAAGCGCACACCGCCGTCCGTGAGATGGCGGTAGAGGTCCGCGAGCGCGGGGTCGTCCACCGTGTCGTGGTGGCCCTCGCCCGCACGGCCCACGGCCACGATGTGCGCGAGATGCTGTCCGGGTGGCCCGCCGACGACCGGCAGACCGAGCCGGAGGAGGCCCTCGGCCAGCCGTGCCGCCAGACCCCGCACGTGCTCCTCGACCCGACCGATGCCGATCTCGTGAAGGAGGTCGAGTGCGGTCGCGGCGGCGCGCGCCCCCAGATAGTTGAAGTTGCCCAGGTCGAACCGTCGCGCGCCGGCCGCGTACGGAAGCGCGCCGTCGCTTCGCGCGGTCTCTCCCGACTCGGTGCCGAGATCCATCCCGTAGCGGGCGACGTGGGACGGTCGGAGCGCCTCGGCAACCTCCCTCCGCACGTACAGGAACCCCAGGCCGTACAAGGACAGGAGTGCCTTCTGCGTCGCGACCGCCAGGGCGTCCACACCCAGGTCCTCGACGTCGGTACGGATGGCCCCCACGGACTGGGCCGCGTCCACCAGGACGAGCGCGCCACGCGCGCGTGCCCCATCGGACACGGCGCGCACGTCGGTTCGGAATCCCGGCGAGAACGAGACGTGCGGGACCGTGACCACCCGCGTGCGTCGGTCGATCGCTTCGAGGATCGACCCCACGTCGATCGTGCCCCCGGTCGGTGGCACGGCCCGCACTTCGATTCCGCGCGTGGCCCGCAGGTTGTACCAGAGGAAGACGTTGTTGGGGTGCTCGACCTCGGGACAGATGACCACGTTGTCTCCCCGTTCCCACGGGAGGCTCGAGGCGAACAGGTTGAGGCCCTCCGACACGTTCTTGGTCACCGCCACCTCGTCGGCGGACGCGCCCAGGAGGGACGCCAGTCGGGACCGGGCCCGCTCCACGTGTCCCTGGAAGTCGGCCTTGTCGCCCGAACCCATCACCCGCTCCCTCAGGTGCGCCTGGGCGGCCTCGGCGACGGGGGTGGGGACGAGCCCGCGCAGCGCGACGTCCAGGTAGACCTGACCCTGGACGCCTGGAAAGAGCGCGCGGATCTCGTTCACCGGTGCGGGTCCCCGCGCATCGCCCCCTCGGATCGAGCCACCAGGATGGTGCCCACCATGTCCCCCATCACGTTCACGGTCGTGATGCCCATGTCGACCAATCGGTAGATGCCGCCCACGATCGCAGCGAGCTCCAGGGGGAGCCCCATCGCCTGGATGAGAATGAGGGAGACGACGAATCCTCCCGCCGGGATCCCCCCCGAGCCCGCAGAGAGGCCAGCTCTCCGGGTCCGAGATCGACGCCCGACGCCTGCGCCGTGAAGAGCACCACGGTCATGAGCAGGATCGCGGTGCCGTCCTTGTTCACCTGGGCGCCCAGGGGCAGCGTGAACGAGTAGACGGGCCGCGGCAGTCGGAGCCCTTCGGCGACCTCGAGCGCGACCGACAGCGAGGCCAACGAGGATGTCGTCGCCGCCGTGGTGGCCCACAGCGGCCCCGTGCGCTGGAGAAAAGGCAGGGGGCGCCAGCCCACGACGCGAAGGAGGGTGAGGTAGAGGGTGACCATGACGAGCTGCGCACCCCACACACCGCCCACGAAGCGCGCCATGGACCCGAAGAGCTCCGCTCCGTAACGGCCCACGGTCACCGCCATCAGCGCGCCGATCCCGTACGGCGCGACTCCCAGGATCAGGTCGACCAACCTCCTGAAGAGGTCCGCCAGGTCCGCGTAGAGCTGGCGGAGCCGGTCCCGCGGTCCCTCGGGCAGACGGAGCGTCGCCAGGCCGACGATCGCGGCCACGACCACGATCTGAGCGACGTTTCCGTCCGCGAAGGCGCGAAAGACGTTCGAGGGCACGAGGTCGAGCAGGACGTCGGAGAAGGACGGGACCGCGGCCACGTCACCTCCGAGCTGGGCGCCCGTGGTCATACCCTGACCGGGCCGCAGGAGACCGGCGGTCGCAAGCCCGAGGCACAAGGCGATCACCGTCGTGACCAGGTAGAAGCCGAGGATCTTGGCCGCCAGCCGCCCGAGGGTTCCCACGTCGGTGAGGGCCGTCAGCCCGGCGAGGAGGTTGGCGAAGACCAGCGGCAGCGCGGCGAGCATGAGGAGGCGGATGAACAGTTCACCCACGGGCTCGATGGGGACGACGCGAGCGCCGAGCGCGGCACCGAGCCCGGCACCGGCCACCATGCCGATGAGGATCCGCGTGCCGAGACCGAGCCGACGGGGGAAGAAGTGTTCCGTCATCGGAAGAACTTGCGCGGCGCCGGACGCGCGCGCGAGAGTGCCCCATGGACCTCCGGCTGCGCCCTCTCGTGGCGATCCTCGACGTGAACACGCGGCTGTTCCGGAACTGTCTTCGCGACGTCGACGAAGAGGGTGCGCTCACGCGCATCGACGCGCGCACCAACCACCTGTCGTTCCTCGCCTGCCACCTGGTGGGCGCCCGTGCCTACCTGGCAGGTGCCTTGGGGGGCGATGGATCCGACCCGTTCGCCCACCTGACGGGCGATGCGCGGACCATCGAGGAGGTTCCCCGGTTCCCGTCGGTAGCCGAGGTGCTCGAAGCCTGGGAGGCCGTGACGGCGCGGCTCATGGACCGCATGCGGCGGCTGGGCCGGGCCGAGCTGGACGCCGAGGCGCCCGCACGCTTTCCGGTCGACGACCCCACCGTGCTCGGAATGCTGGCATTCCTCATGCAGCACGACGCCTACCACGTCGGCCAGATGGCCCTCCTGCGGAAGCACGTCGGCCTCGGGGCCATGGAGTACGGTGAACCGGAGGAACGATGAAGAAGCTTCTCCTGACCGTTCTGGTGGGCGGCACGGTCGCCTGCGGCGGCTCGCGGAGCGCCGAGGCGCGCACCGCGGTGGATACCCTCACGCGGCGGCAGAAGGACAGTCTCGTCTCCACCATGCCGATCCCGGGCGCGTCCCGGATCCGCGACGCTCAGAAGGCGTCCGACGCGCAGCGCGCACGAAACGCCCTGCTGGACTCACTGGCGCGCTGATCCACGGCGCCCGCCGCCCGCGTGCCGGCGTGGTGCCCGTCAGTCCCGGGTGCGCGGAAGCTCCCGTGCCTTCCTCTCCTCACCGGCGAGGAGCCGCTCCGTGAAGTCCTGGCGCTCCTCCATGAGTCGCAGGCGAGCGTTCATGGTCTCGAGAAGATCCCGGATCTGACCGACGTCGCTTTCGAGGCCCTGCTGCTTGTCCCTGGCGTACAGCTCCAGGAGCTCGCTGATACGCTTCGCGATCGGGCGCAGGACCGCGACGCCCCCCACGGTGAGGATGAAGACGATCGAAACGATCATCGGGGCGATCACTTCCCAGTCCATGGCATCTCCGATCCGCGGTGCGAGGCGGCGTTCTCCTCACCTACGAGCGCCGCCGCCGGCCGTTCCAAGCTCCGTCGGGGACGCGCCGGGCGCAACGGCGGTCGCCCAGGCCCGCCGGTGTGGGGCGGACGTCAGGCGGGCCCGTCGTCGTCGTCCATGAGGATGCGCAGGGGCGGGTCGTCGAGGTCGTCGAACTGTCCGTCCCGGGCGGCGCGCAGGAAGAGAATCAGAAAGACGGCGGCCAACCCCAGGGCGATCGGCACCAGGAAGAGCAGCGAGTTCACGCGCCCCCCTCGCGACGACGGACCTCCGCCTCGACGCGCGAAGATCCCCATACGACCATCGCGCTCGACAGCGGCATGAGGACCGCTGCCACCAACGGGTTCACCCAGCCCAGCGCGGCCGCTCCGACGGCGACGATGTTGTAGCCGACGGACCGGGCCTGGTTCCTCCGGATCGCGCTGCGGCAGGCCTTGCTCGCCTGGATGCCCGTGACGAGGGGCAGCAGCGAGCCACCCGCCAGGACGCCGTCGGCCACGAGGATGCTGGTGGCCGAACCCGTGCCCATCGCGACTGCGACATCCGCGGCTGCGAGTGCGGGGCCGTCGTTCAGCCCGTCACCCGCGAACAGCACCCTCCGCCCACGGGCGCGAAGTGCCCGGATCATCGCGGCCTTTTCCTCCGGACCCGCCGCGGCCCGGACGTCGTCGATGCCGGTCGCACGCGCGATGCGGTTGGCCACCCGCTCCCGGTCGCCCGTGAGGAGCGTCACCTCCACCCCCAGCTCCCGCAGCCGACGCACGGCTTCGCCCGAGTCGTGCCGCAGGTTGTCCCCGAGGCGGAGCAGACCCGCGTACCCGTCGGGCCCCTCGAGGAGCAGGGCGTCGGGACCGCCGGACCGGAGGCTCCAGCACACGCCATCCACGAGCCCCGAGATCCCGACGCCCGCCACCTCCACCACCTCGCTCGCGGAGGGCAGCGGGATCTCTCTCGCCGCCGCCTCCCGCACCACGGCCGCGGCTACCGGATGCCGGGAGTGACGCTCGAGCCCCGCGGCCACCCGAAGGTCTGCGTCGCGGGCGGAGACCACCTCGAATGCTCCGGCGGTCACCGTGCCGGTCTTGTCGAGCACGACCTGATCCACCACGGCGAGCTCGAGCAGTGCGTCGGCCGAGCGGAAGAGCAGGCCGCGACGGGCGACCGCTCCCAGTCCCGCGGCCGCGGCGAGGGGCCGCGACAACGCCAGGGCGCACGGGCACGCGACGACCAGGACCGCGATGGTGGCAGACAGCGCCGCGCCGGGATCCCCCAGGCGGGTCCACGCGACGAAGGTGCCACAGGCTATGGCGAGCGTGGCCGACGTGAACCATGGCGCGATGCGATCGGTGGAGGACGGCCGGGAGCCCCGGTCGGCGGCGCTACGAAGCTCCTCCGCCATGCGTCGCACGACGGTGTCGTCCGCAGCCTCCGTGACGTCGACCGTCAGCGATCCGTCCACCACGACCGTCGCGGCCCAGACCCGGCCGCCCGCGGACACCTCCACCGGCGCCGACTCGCCGGTGAGGAGCGCCATGCGCACGCTGGCGCGACCCTCGACCGCGACGCCGTCCGCCGGCACCTCGTCCCCCGCAGAAACCACGATTCGGTCACCCGGCCTCAGGCGCTCCGACGAGACCGTCTCGACGCGCGCGTCCACGAGTCGGCGGGCCGTGGGCGGCAGCGTCGCGGCGAGGGTCACGGCCGCCTCGGCGGCACGCCGCCGCCCTCGCGTCTCCATCAGTCGACCGGCCAGGAGGAGGGCCACGAGCATCGTCAGGGAGTCGAGGTAGGTGTCCCCTCCCCTCAGCGTGGCCCACCACCCCTGCGCGTACAGGATCACGATCGCCAAGGCGATCGGCACATCCATGTGCAGCGCGCGGTTGCGTAGGCCGGACCATGCCCCCGCGAAGAAGGGGGCGGCGCTCCAAGCGACGACGGGAGTGGCGAGGGCGAGCGACATCCACCGGAACAGCGCGGCGAAGCGCGCTTCCATGCCCGCCGTCCACCCCGCGTAGAGCGCGGCGGAGAACATCATCACGTTCACGGCGGCGAAGGCCGCCACGCCGAGCCGGAGTAGGAGGTCGCGGTCCGGACGGCCTTCCTCGCCGAGCACCCGCGGACGGTAGCCCAGCGAGGCGATGCGGTCGGCCAGCTCGGAAAGTCGTACGGTGGCAGGGTCCCAGCGGAGCGTCGCCCGCCCGGTCGCGTAGCTCACCGTCGCTTCCGCGACGCCTCGCATCCTGCGCAGCACGCCCTCCGTGACCCACACGCACGATGCGCAACGCAGCCCGTCGATGGAGAGGCGGACGCTGCAGGTCCCATCCGCTCCGGCAGCCAGCGGTACGGCGTCCCACCCCCCCGGCATCGGCTCGGGACGCGGCGCGAACGCCTCCCGCTCCCGATAGTAGCGCTCGAGGCCGGCGCCGCGGATGATGGCATACGCCGCTTCGCACCCGGCGCAGCAAAAGGCATCACTCTCGCCCTCCACCACGGTTCCGCAGTGTGGGCAGCGCGAGGCGCCGCGGGTAGGCACCGCTGTGCCCGGCCTCAGAGTGGGTGCGAAGGCCACGATCGGTCAGCGGTCCCCGTGCAGGTAGGACGGCGCCACCTCGTCGGCGCCCCGCACCGCGATCCAGATGAACGTCGCGTTCACGGCGATGACCACGGCCAGGGCAATGCCGATCGCGATCGGCCAAACGAGTTCGTGGCTCAACGTGAGGCGGCGCGCTGCCGTAACCCGCTCAGTCGTCCTGTCCACCCAGGCTCGCTCCGGTCTTGAAGGTGGTCGGGAGGAGCAGCTCCGCCGTCGGTGATGCCACCCGCACCGTGAACGGTACCGTTCGACGGTTCGCCGCCTCGCGGGGAAGCCGAACGATCAAGGGCAACGTCACGGTCTGTTCCGGAGCCAGGCGGACCGGCACGGCGGTGACCTCGGCGCGATCGAGACCGTCGATCGCGATGTCGTACTCGACCGGCAGCTCAGACGGTTCGTTGTTCGTGATCCGCAGCAGGTACGTGTTGCGCACGAATCCGTCCGCGTCCTCGGTGTACAGCGAACCCGGTGCCCTGTTCACCGATGCCTCGAACGGCACCCTCGCGAGCACCAACACCACGGCCGCGGCGGTGAGCGCCGTCAGCATTCCCCCGTACACCAGCGTGCGGGGGCGTAGCGGGCGGGACTCACGCCCCTCGTCTGCGGCGATCGAGCTGTACCGCACCAGGGTGGGTTGGTCGAACCGGCTCATGACGCTCTCGCAGGCGTCCACACAGCGCGCGCACTGGATGCATTCCAGCTGAAATCCGTCGCGTATGTCGATCCCCTGAGGGCACACCACGACGCATTTCTGGCACGCGATGCACCCGCCCTCGGGGCCACGCTTGGGACCCCGGGGCTCACCTCGCTTCGTGTCATAGGAGATCAACAGGGTCTCCTCGTCCGTCAGGGCGCTCTGGAAGCGGGCGTAAGGGCACAAAAAGATGCAGAACTGCTCCCTGAACCAGACGAAGTCCACGAACCAGAGCGCAGAGAAGATCGCCACGAAGGCGTACGAGGCGGCGCTCGCCTGGCCCGTCCACAGCGGGCGGGCACCGGCGAACAGGCTGGTCATGGCCATGCCCAGCAGAAGAGACACGCCGAGGAAGGCGGCCCACTTGACGATCTTCCTCCAGGCCTTGTCGAGAGACAGCCCCTGTGCGTCCCTCCTCTTACGGCGCGTCCGGTCGCCTTCGGTCCACTGCTCGAGCGGTCGGATCCAACTCTCCAGGAAGACGGTCTGGGGACAGGCGTATCCGCACCATATACGCCCGAAGATCGCGGTGAAGAAGAACAGGGAGAACGCCAGGAACAAGAGCAGCAGGACCAGAAAGATCGTGTCCGAAGGCGTGTAAATTGCGCCCATGAGGTGGACCCGACGATGGGGCAGGTCCAGCAGGACCATCGGGTGACCCCTCACCGTGATCCACGGCGCCACGAACAGAGCGGCGTGCAGCAGCAGGAACGTCCACCGGCGCACGCTGGTGAATGCCCCGTGGATCGACTGCGGGTAGACCCACTCCCTGGACCCGGACATGCCGGGTAGCCGGACGACCGACACGCCGAGCTCCGTTCAGCCCACGGGATCGCCGGCGGACCCCGACGGGTCGGGCACGGCGTCCTCGCCCGATCCGAGGATGTCCCCGAGCGGACGTCCCGTCGCTTCGCTGTTCTTCGTGATCACGTACGCCGCCACCTGATTGATCTGCTCAGGACTGAGGATCCCACCCCACGGGATCATTCCCTTGGCGGGAACGCCCTGCGTGATCGTGGTCAGGATGTCCTTGGCCTGGCCTCCGTGCAGCCATTCGTCGTCGAGAAAGGTCGGCCCGATGCCCCCCTCGAGGTTCTGGCCATGACAGACCACGCAGTTCTGCTGGAATACGGCCTCACCCGCCGCGACCGCCTCGGCGGTCACCGCGAAGTCGGCCGCCGCCGCGGCCAGCGCCTCCGCCTGCGCAGGCCACCGCGCCTCCGCCGCCGTCATCTCCTCCGAGAGCCGCCTCGCCTGCGACCGGTCACCGATCACGTGGTACCAGAGACCGTAGCCGACTGCCCACAGGACCGTGAACCAGAAGAGGCCCACCCACCAATCCGGGAGCGGGTTGTCGTACTCGTCGATGCCGTCCGCCTCGTCCGCATGACCGAGCAGGCGATTGGTATCCTTGCTCACGCGTCACCTCCATCCATGAACGGCATCCGGCCGATCTCCTCCATCATCGCCCGATGCTTCGGTCGATAGGCCCAGAAGACCCACCCGAGGAACACGGCCAGGAACACGACCGTCATCGCCCCCAGGACCCACCCGAGCTGGACGGACGCCGCGGCCTCCCTGAGAAGCGGGTTCACTGTCCACCTCCCTGCGTGGCGAGGTGCTGCCTGCCCTCGACGCCGAGCCTCTGCAGGTACGCGATCAGCGCTACGATCTCGTCGTCCCAGGCGGCGGTGATCCCTGCCTGGGCGAGGTTGTCCACGATCATCTGCCCGTCGGAACGGAGCCGGGCCGTCACCGCGCCCTCCTCCGTGGTCGTGTACGGCGTGCCGAGCTTGGCGAGCGCGGCCATGGAAGCCGTGACGTCGGCGGGATCGATCTTGTCCCGATGGAGCCAGGGATAGGTCGGCATCACCGAACCCGGTGAGGTCGCACGCGGATCACGCATGTGCTCGTAGTGCCACGCGTCCGGGTATTTCTGTCCGACCCTCTGCAGATCGGGGCCCAGGCGCCGGGACCCGAGCAGGAAAGGCCGGTCGTACTGGTATTCGGCGGCCCGGGTCCATTCTCCGTAGCGTAGCATCTCGGCGCGCATGGGCCGGACCATCTGCGAATGGCACAGGTAGCACCCTTCACGGATGTAGATGTCCCGGCCGGCCACTTCCAGCGGGGCGTACGGCGTCACCCAGCCGGCCCGCTCCCACGACAGGGAGGATGTGCTGAACATCGGGATGATCTCCACCACGCCACCGACCGAGATCGCGACCGTCGTCGCGATCGCGAAGATCGCCGCCTTCCCTTCGAAGAGTCGGCGGTGGAGTCGGCCATAGGCCTTCTCGGACTGGCTCTGATCGTTGCTCATGGGTCGCCTCTCAGTCCGCGGCTACGGGCACGGGCTCGGCCGCCGGCCGCTCCGGTCCACGGATCGTCTGCCAGAAGTTCACAGCCATCATCACCGCCCCGGTGAGGTACATCGCTCCGCCCAGGAGTCGAATCCACAGGAACGGATTGAGGCGCGCCGTGATGTCCACGAAGATCGGGTTCGCGAGCTGGCCGGCGTCGTTGAGCGCACGCCACTGCAGCCCTTCCATGAGGCCCGCGGCCCACATGGACACGGTGTAGAGCACGATGCCGATGGTCGCCAGCCAGAAGTGGTGTGACGCCCAAGTCGGGTGCGCCAAGGGCCGCTTCCAGATGTTCTGCACCATCCAGTACAACATCCCGAACGAGATCATCCCCACCCATCCGAGCGCCCCGGAGTGGACATGTCCGATGACCCAGTTGGTGTAGTGCGCGAGCCCATTGACCGCGCGGATCGACATCATCGGGCCCTCGAACGTGCTCATGCCGTAGAAGCTCACCGCAACCACCATGAACTTCAGGATCGGATCGGTTCGGACCCGATCCCAGGCGCCACGGAGCGTCAGGAGCCCGTTGAGCATACCGCCCCATGAGGGCGCGATCAGCATGACGCTGAACACCATGCCCAGCGTTTGCGCCCAATCGGGAAGCGCCGAGTACAGGAGGTGGTGCGGCCCGGCCCAGATGTACAGAAAGACCAGGGCCCAGAAATGGATGATCGACAGCCGATAGCTGTAGACCGGTCGCTCGGCCGCCCGCGGCAGATAGTAGTACATGAGGCCCAGGAAGGGCGTGGTCAGGAAGAAGCCCACAGCGTTGTGTCCGTACCACCACTGCACGAGCGCGTCCGTGAGACCGGAGTAGACGGGGTAGGAGCGGAACCAGGTCGCCGGAACCGCCAAGCTGTTCACGATGTGCAGCACCGCGATCGTGATCACGAAGGACATGTAGAACCAGATCGCGACGTAGAGGTGCTGTACCTTCCGGCGCGCGAGGGTCCCGAAGAAGTTCACGCCGAAGACCACCCAGACGACGGTGATCAGCACGTCGATGGGCCAGATGAGCTCGGCGTACTCCTTCGATTGGGTCATGCCGAGGGGCAGCGTCACGGCAGCCAGCACGATGATGGACTGCCACCCCCAGAAGTGCACCCGCGACAGCGTGTCGCTGAACATCCGGGTGCGCAGCAGCCGCTGCGTGGAATGGTAGATGCCCGTGAAGACCACGTTGCCGCCGAAGGCGAAGATCACGGCGTTGGTGTGCAAGGGTCGCAGGCGACCGAACGTCGTCCATGGCAGCCCGAGATTCGCGGGCCACCAAGCCAGCTGGAGCGCGATGATCACGCCGACCAGCATGCCCACGAGGGCCCAGACCACCGTCGCCGTGAAGAACATCTTCACGATGTCGAGGTCGTAGCCGACGTCCGTTCCGGCGGCGACTGTACCCGTCGTCGTCTTTTCCATAAGGTTCCCTGATGAGGGTGGCTCCAGCATCCTCGATTGCGACTACGCACCTGCGCGGGCAGTGCCCGCCTGAGCCCCATGCTCCCAGCCATCGCCGCGGCGGCCCTCGCCGGCCTCCTCGGTAGTCCACACTGCGTCGGGATGTGCGGTCCCTTCGCCCTCGCGTGCGGCGGTCGTCTGAGCCACGGCCTCGCTTGGCACGCGGGAAAGACGCTCACCTACGCGACGCTGGGGGCCCTCGCAGGGTGGACCGGACACTCCGTGCCGGGTCCCGCCTGGGTGGCCACAGCGATCTCCGCCGCACTCGTGGTCTGGTTCGCCGCCGCGCTCGCGGGATTGGCCCCCGAACCGGCCCTGCGGGTCCCGGGCCTCTCGCGTCTCGCCGGACGCGCGGCCCAGCGGGGCGACCTCGCCTCCCGGTTTCTCTTCGGAGTCGCGAACGGGACGCTGCCCTGCGGGCTCGTCTACGCGGCGTTGGGCGTCGCGGTGGCTTCCGCCGACCCGCTCACCGGATGCCTCGCCATGGCGGCCTTCGGCCTCGGCACGGTGCCGGCCCTGACGGCGTTCACCCTGGGCATGCGACGCCTGGCCGCGGACCGCCCCTGGACTCGGAGGGCGTTGGCCGCCCTCGTCCTCGTCACCGGACTGTGGATGGTGGTGCACCGGCAGCGCATGGCCCCCGGACACACCCCACCTGACCCGCCCTCAAACAGCATGCGGTTGAACGTCGGTCCGCGGCAGGTTTCCTACAGTCGGGAAGAACCGGAATCGTTCTGTGGGAGGTTGCCCCACACCCCTTGTGCGGGGTCGAGTCTGGATCACGTCGTCCCGTCCGCGACCTTCGAGGTCCGCGCCTCGGCCTGTGGCGTCGGAGTGCCTCGAGGATCCCTGAAACAGTCTGGGCGCGCGCGGACGTATTGGGAACTCCGGCCGGTAGTCAGGGGTCCGTGAGCAAAGGCGGAGCGGACGGTCCCGCCCACCTACCGACGACCCGAACTGGAGTTCCCCCATGGCCCGGACCCCTCGTGTGGTGCTCCTCGCGTCCGTGACCGCGATCGCAGTGCCTGCTGCCGGAGCACAGGAGCCCGTGCTCCGGTCCGCGTACCACGACTATCGCGTGGTGCCGGTCGCGGAGGGGCTGGTCAATCCATGGTCGATGACCTGGCTGCCCACCGGGGACATGCTGATCACCGAGCGGCCGGGACGCCTCCGCATCGTACGGGCGGGCCGGCTCCTCCCGGACCCCGTCCAAGGCGTCCCGGCGGTGCACGCGCAGGGCCAGGGTGGGCTGCTGGACGTGCTGCCGCACCCGGATTTCGCCTCAAACCGACTCCTGTACCTGTCCTACTCGAAGCCCCTCGAGGACGGCGGGTCCACCACCGCGGTGGCGCGGGGTCGCTTCGAGAACGATCGGTTGGTCGGAGTCCGCGACATCTTCGTCGCGGACACTCGAGGCAACGGCCACTACGGGTCGAGGCTCGCCTTCGACCGGGACGGGTTCCTGTTCGTGACCGTGGGCGACCGGCAGGCGCCCCCCAGCGGTGACCTGGAGGGCCATCCGGCGCAGGATCGCTCCAACCATCACGGCACCATCAACCGCCTCCGCGACGACGGAAGCGTGCCGGACGACAATCCGTTCGTCGGCCAGGAAGGGATTCGGCCGGAAATCTGGAGCTGGGGCCACCGCAATCCCCAGGGCCTGGCGATCGACCCCGAGACGGGCGCCGTCTGGGCGACGGAGCACGGGCCGCAGGGCGGCGACGAGCTCAACCTGATCCGACCGGGCACGAACTACGGTTGGCCGGTGGTCGGGTACGGGGTCAACTACCGGACGGGACTCGCGATCCACGAGGGGACGATGCGGGAGGGCATGGAGGGCCCCGTCGACCTTTGGATTCCTTCGATCGCGACGTCGGGGTTGGCCGTATACAGGGGCGACCGCTTCCCGCACTGGAGGGGAAGCCTCCTCGTGGGGGGTCTCGCGGGCCAGCAGATCGCCCGGCTCACGCTGGAAGGGCAGCGCGTCGTCTCGGAGGAGACGCTGCTCCAGGGCCTGGGTCGCGTGCGGGACGTCCGTCAGGGGCCGGACGGCTACATCTACGTGGCGCTCGAGGACCGGGACGGTGCGCCGACGCCGGTCGTTCGCCTCGAACCGGTCGGGGGTTGAGGTCCCGGAGCTCGCTCCCCCGGGAACGAGCCCGCCGGACGTCAGGTCAGATCAGCCGGTTGGCCAGATAGGCACCGAGGTAGGCCAGAGCCAGCATGTAGGAGAACTGTAGCGCCGGCCATCTCCACCCGTTGGTCTCCCGGCGCATGACCGCGACCGTGGACATGCACTGGAGCGCGAACGCGAAGAAGACCAGCAGGGCCACTGCCCCACCCAGATCGAGGTCCCGCCTCAGCGCGGCCTGCAGCTCGAGGGACCCCTCGTCGGCGTCCTGCACGCCGTTGATCGTCCCCAGGGTGCCTACGATGACTTCCCGGGCGGCGAGCGACGAGACGAGTCCGATCCCGATCTTCCAGTCGAAGCCGAGGGGACGGATCACGGGCTCGACGACGTGGCCGGCCACGCCCAGCGCGCTGCGCTCGATGGGGGGCGGGGAGCCGCCCGAGCGCGGAACCTGCGTGAGCAGCCAGAGGACCACGGCGACTCCGAGGATCACGCGACCCGCCCGCCGCAGAAAGACCTTCGAGCGATCGAGCAGGCGCAGGCCGAGGGACGCGAGGGATGGGATCCGGTACGACGGCAGCTCCATGAGAAACGGCGCGGCGTGGCCGCGCAGGATCGTGCGCCGGATCAAGAAGGCGGTGCCGACCGCCGCGCCCACCCCCAGCCCGTAGAGTCCGAGCAGCGTCGCGGCGCGCGTCCCCATGAGCGGTCCCACGACCGGCCTCTCGGGTACGAACGCCGCGATCAACAGGGCATAGACCGGCAATCGCGCCGAGCAGGTCATGAATGGCGTGACGAAGATGGTGGTCAGCCGGTCCCGCTCGTCCTCGACCGTCCGGGCCGAGAGGATGGCGGGCACGGCGCACGCATAGGCCGACAGGAGCGGGAGAAAGGCGCGCCCCTGGAGCCCGACGCGGTACATGAGCCTGTCGGCGATCACCGCGGCCCGCGCCATGTATCCCGAGTCCTCCATCACGCCCAGGAACAGGAAGAGGACCAGGATCTGGGGCAGGAATACCAGAACCGACCCCACACCGGCCCAGACCCCGTCCACGAGCAGGCTGCGGAACCACGAGGGTGGAAGGGCCCCTCGCACCCATTCCCCCGAGGTCGCGATGAGCCACTCGACCCCGTCCATCAGCGGGGTCGCCCACGTGAACATGGCCTGGAATACGACCAACACCACCACGAGGAACACGAGGGGCCCCCAGACCCGGTGGAGCAGCACCGAGTCCAGGCGCTCCTGGAGGGGGGACGGTCC
Source organism: Gemmatimonadota bacterium (assembly GCA_003248075.1). Lineage (GTDB taxonomy): Bacteria > Gemmatimonadota > Gemmatimonadetes > Longimicrobiales > Gaopeijiaceae > SZUA-318. The sequence goes on from QJYK01000207.1 coordinate 31,392, forward strand.
GGCCGGAGCGAAGCGCGCGTCCCGGGCCAACGCCCTCACGCGTTGGCGCCGCTGGGCGAACACGTCCACCATGGGTAGCTGAACCCCGTGCGGGACATTCCGGACCGCGGGGCAGGGCCGCTCCGGGAACGCCCCTCTGTCGACGGCGCCGGCCAGAAAACGATCCACCGCTCCCATCCCCCGCCCGGTGCGCACCGCCGCGCGCACGACCTCCACGCCGAGTTGGTCTGCGAGCAGCTCCTCGTCGATGCGACCCCCGCGGCGATCGAGCTCGTCGGACATGTTGAGCACCAGCAGCGTGGGCACACCCAACTCGAGGACCGGCTCGCACAGCATGAGCTGCTGCTCGAAGCGCGTGACATCCACGATCAGGACCACCGCGTCCGGTGGCCGTATGCCCTCCGCACGACCCTCGAGCACGTCACGGGTGATCCGCTCGTCCAGCGTGCGGGCGGAGAATCCGTTCACACCGGGCAGGTCGACGACGTCGATCTCGCGGCCGTCCCTCAGGCGCGCACGTCCGACCTTCCGCTCGACGGTCACGCCCGGGTAGTTCGCGACCTTCTGGCGAAGGCCGGTCAGCCGATTGAAGAGCGTCGACTTGCCGGAATTCGGTGGACCCACGAGGGCCACCAGCGGGCGCTGGGCGCCCTCCACCGGCCAGGCCGGTCGCTTCGAGACGTCAGAGTGGGTGGATCGGGCAGACAAAGCGACTCGGCCGTCTCGTCACCTCGGACCGGGGGTCGGGTCCCCGTCCTGGACGAAGTCGCCATCGGCGAGCCGTACGCACAGGCAGCCGGCCATCTCGCGTCTGAGGGCCAGGAGGTTCCCGTCCACGGTGACGATCGGGTCTCCCCCGGGGGATCGCCTCACCGGACACATGCGGCACCCGGGAAGCAGGCCACGCTCCAGGAGGGGCTCCACCTGCTCGATCGGAAGGTCGATGCGCACCAGCTCGACGGTCTGCTGGAGGGGCACCGCGTCGAGCCGGAGCTCCTGCGGCTGCTCAGGGACGCTTCCGGCCGTGGGGCCCACCGTGGGGAGGCTGCGGGGCGACATCGCGAGGAATCGCGCGGGGTTTCGAGGATCGGGTGAGAATGAATCTCAACTACGAAGATACCAGGGTACCCGAGCACCGCAATACGTCCGGCAGGTCGCCGAAGAATGGGAGCGGCTCGGTCACGAGCCCTGTCCTTCCCCCACGCGATGCCGTTCCAGGAAGTCCTCGGTGCCATCGGGCACCAGGAGGCTATCCGAGATCGCCGCAATCTCCTCGGCTTCCTTCCACGCCCGCTCCAGCAGCCACAGCTCCCCTTCGAGCGCGCGCCTTTCCTGCTCCTCGTGAAGCGCCATCTCCACGGCCAGCTTGGTCGCCTTGGGCATCTTGTTCACGTAGCCGGGTACGCCCTTCTTGTCCCTGAAGCGGTCTCCCGAGGCGATCTCGCGCAGAAACGCTTCCGGGTGGCCGACGCCCTCGATGTGGCTCACCGCGTCCTGTACGGTCTCCTGCTTCCCGCCGGCGGCGTTCATCTTGGGAAGGATGGCTCCGGCCACGCGCCGTGCCTCGTCGCCCCGGAACCACCGCGTCTTCTTCCCCTTCCTGACCTCCACCGAAAAGCCCAGCGGGTCGTCGGAAGACCGCAGCCGGGTCCCGAGCAGGTCGATGCGCTTGAGGCGGAGGACGGCACCGTCATCGGTGCGGAGCTTCACGCGCGTGCGCCCGTTCACCCACATGCTCCACCAGTTCCCGCTCTGCGACAGGAGCGCACCGCTCAGCACTCCGGTGGCGGCCCCGCCGATCATCACGCCGGCGAAGACCGCGGCGCCACCGACGCCCAGGAGGATCTGCTTCTTCCGGCGCCGCCCGAACTGATCGCCGTAACGCCAGGCGGCGAACTCGGGCCTCATCGGTCTCCCGACGCGCACCAGCTCGAGTCCCTCCGGGTGCCGCGCGAGCCCGATGTTCTCGGTCGACACCCGAACCCGCGTGCCCCTGAAGACCTCCTCCAGTGCCTCGACCGCCTCCCAGCGCTCCTCCATCGGGGAGAGGTTCCACCGCTCGCAGCGGCGACACACCACCCACAGGCGACCGCGCTCCGCATCGAAGGCCAGGCGCCTTCCCACCGGGAACGTCTCGACCACCTGATTCGACCCGAGCGCGCGATTGCAGAACATGCACGTCGTGTACAAACGTCCCTCCTCCCCGAATCCTTCCATCCCGACGTCCCGAGTACGCGTCGGGCCCGCCCCGCCTTCAGCCTGACGTTCCGGGCAGCCGGTCCGCTCTCGCCGAAGCGCCCCAAGAAAGAATAGCCGACCCCAATCCGCGTCGCCCCCGGCGCGTGCCGCGAGCCCGGCGGCGCGACAAAACAAAACGACCGCCTCCTCCGTAGTGGCCTTCGGGGCGCGCGATTCGGCGCTCTCGCGGACGCGAAAGGGAGGAGGTCGGAGATGCACGACGAGTTCGAGCGGGCGATGGCCGGCGAGCCACGGCGGCGTGGGCTTTCCGCCCTCGGATGGCTCATGGTGTTCCTGGGCTTCTTCTTCGTGGTCGGTGTCGTGGGCGTCGGCTGGGCCATCTCGAAGGCGACCCACCGGGCCAAGGACCTTGCCGCCCAGTTCGCGGCCGGCTTCCATCCCGTCGAGATCGCCAACGATGTGGTCTCGCGTCTGCGCACCCACGAGCGACTTCTCGCGATGACCCCGGACGAGGGCTTGAGATACCTCAGGGGGCTGGACGCCGGCGATCCGGCGGAGGCCGTGCTCCAGGACGTGGTCGCGCTCCCGTTCCGGACCCTCGGCGACGTGTCCTCCGCGCTCGAGCGCGAGGCACGCACCGGCGGATCGGCGAGCCGCGACGGCTCGCTCACGCTGCATTCCGATCAGGGGGACGTGCGCTTCGATCTCCAGCGGCGGGATGACGGTGCCTCGTTGGTCATCGACTCCAACGACGGACGCGTGCGCCTCGATCTCGGTCGCACCGGAAACGGTGGCTTCCTCACCATCGACTCCGACGACGGAAGCGCGCGACTCGATCTCGCCCGCACGGAGAACGGCGGGACCCTCACCATCGACTCCGACCAGGGCACGATCCGGGTCGAGGCCACCGGTGGCGAGGACCGGGCCCGCGTCGAGATAAGCTCGGACGACGGGGAGGTCCTCCGCCTGGGCCTCGGCGGCGACGCGGCCGAGATCCCCGGCTGGGTTCCGCGTTTGGACGGCATGCCCGACGCTCCACGTCCGGTCTACTCCCTCGAGGCCTCGGAAGGCGTGCTGGGAGGCGTGACCTGGGCGAGTGACCACTCATCCGAGGACGTGCTCGACTTCTATCGGAATCGACTGGAGGACGCGGGCTACGACCTCCGGGCCGAGCACTCGAGGCGCGGCGCCGGCTTCGACGAGGGCTCACTCTGGGCCCGGGACGAGGGCGATGGCCGTCTCGTCTTCGTGGTCGCGCGCAGCGATCGCGAGGGGACGCGCGTCCTGCTCGGATACGGAGAGCGACGCTAGGGAAGCGTCACGCCAGCGCGGCCAGCACGCGTTCGGGGGTCATCGGAAGCTCGTGCATCCGTTTCCCGATCGCATCGTGGATGGCGTTCGCGAGCACGGCGCCGACCATGGTCACCGAGGGCTCGCCACCGCCTTGCGGTCCGAGAGCCGGGTTGTCGACGATCGTGACCTCGATCGAGGGCAGCCAGCTGAAGCGCGGAAGCTCATAGCGGTCGAAGTTCCGTTCGATGATCGCCCCGCGGTCGAAGTGGATCTCCTCCCGAAGCGCGTAGCCGAGGCCCTGAATCAGTCCGCCCTCCATCTGCATGCGCGCGCCCTCCGGGTTGATGACCTCACCCATGTCCTGGGCACAGACCACGCGCAGCACCCGCACGGCTCCGGTCTTCCGGTCCACGTCGACCTCGGCCATCGCCGCGACCACGGTGCCGGCGTCGGCTCCACTCGCGACGCCGTGGCCACGCCCAGACGGTCCCGCACGCCACTCCTCTCCGAACAGGTCCGCCGCGGCCCTGAGCACGCCGCGGACACGCTCGTCCTTGGCGTGCTCCAGCCGGAAGGACAGGGGATCCCTGCCGGCGACCTCCGCCATGATGTCGACCTGCGATTCGATGGCGAAGTGATTCACGTTGGCGCCCGGCCCCCGCCAGGCGCCCACCCGTAGGGGATGATAGCGGGGACCGCTGCCGCCCCATCCACCCGCGGACGTGACCCGGTGGTGAGGAATCGCGTATACCGGATCGGAGCTGCGGTTTCCTCCATGGAGGTTGCGGTAGTCCCAGAAGACCAGGCGTCCCGCGTGATCGACACCCGATGCGACATGCACGATCGTCGCCGGCCTGAAGCTGTCGTAGAAGAACTCCTCCTCCCGAGTCCACGCGACCTGGACCGGCGCCCCCACGGCCCTCGACAAGCGCACCGCCTCGTGGGCCTGGTCGTTCTCGGTCTTGCCGCCGAAGCCGCCTCCCACGAAGGGCGTGATGACGCGCACATCCTCTTCGGGACACCCGAGAATCTCGGCCGCCTCCCGCCGGAGCGTGAACGGGTTCTGGGTGGAGGCCCAGATCGTCGCGCCCTGCCCGTCCACGCTGGCGAGCGCCGCGTGCGGCTCCATGGGGGCGTGCGCCATGTAGTTCGCGCGAAAGGTGCTCTCGCGCACCGTTTCGGAGGCGGCGCGGCCCGCGCTCAGGCTACCGGCCTCGCTCACCACACGCGCCTCGGGCAAGTTCCCTTCCAGGTACTCGAAGATGTTGGAGGAGCCCGGTCCTTCGGCAGGAGGATCCCAGGTGGCGGTCACCATCCCGAGGGCCTCCTGCGCGACGTCCGGGTGCCGGTGCAGCACGGCGACCAGGTCCCCGTCGCGTACGACGCGGACGCCCTCGACCGAAGCCGCGCGGGTCGTGTCCGCATCCCGGAGCCTCGACCCGTGCGCCGGGGGTCGCAGGATGCGGGCGCTCAGCATCCCGTCCAGTCGGATGTCGGCCGCGTACCGCGCCTGGCCGGTGACCTTGGCCCGACCGTCCTGGCGCTCGGTGGCCACACCGCTGACCGTGTATCCGGTCGGCTCGTCCCGGGACACCTCCCCGCGCACCACCCGCTCGATGCGCTGACCTCGAGCCAGCTCCGCGTAGGTCACCGACACGGCCGGGTCGGCAACGTCGTACACGACGCCGTCCCGTGTGCCGAGGCGGTCCGGCGGGACCCCGAGCCGCTCGGCTGCCAGATCCTTCAGCACCGCTTTGGCCTCCGCTGCCGCCTGGCGCATCGGTGGGCCGAAGAAACGCGTGCTCATCGACCCGAACGTTCCCATGTCCCACGGACAGAGATCCGTGTCCCCGAGGATCGGGTCGACGGAGGAGAGCGGCACGTCGAGCTCCTCGGCGAGCATCTGGGGGAGGGACGTGTAGACGCCCTGACCCATCTCGATCTTGCCGGTGAAGAACGCGACTCGGCCGTCTTCGCCGATACGCAGATAGGCGTTGAAGTCCTTGGGGTAGTCGCGGAACTGGAACGTCCGGCGAGCCATGAGCTCGCGGATGTCCATCGTGTACAGGACCACGATGCCCATCCCCGAGATCCGGAGGAAGTCACGGCGGGTGGTCATGGCCGGTCCTCCTGTGCGCGTAGTTGGCGCGCCGCCTGCTCGACCGCGTCCACGATGCGGTTGTAGGTGCCGCAGCGGCAGAGGTTGGTCTCCATTCCCCGCGCGATGTCCTCGCGTGTCGGGTCGGGGTTGCGGCGAAGGAAGCCGACCGCACGCATGACCATCCCCGGAGTGCAGAAACCGCATTGGAGCCCCCCGTGCTCGACCAGGGCCTCCTGGACCGGGTGCAGCGTCCCGTCCGGCGACGCGACGCCCTCCGCGGTCATGACCTCCCGACCCTCGACCGAACCCACGCGCTGACGGCAGGAGAAGACGGGGCGCCCGTCCACCAGGACCGTACACGCCCCGCACTCCCTCTCTCCACAGCCGTACTTCGTCCCCGTCAGACCCAGGTCCGAACGCAGGACCCAGAGGAGCAGCCTCCCGGGCTCCGCGTCGACCTCGACGGGTCGACCGTTCACGGTGAACCGGATCGCACGACGCATGGCCACCTCGGGTTATGCGGAACCTCGCGAGCCTCAGTAACACTCTCGGGCGGCGACGCCTTTCGATCAAGTGGGACCCCCGGATCCCGCGAGCGCCGGCGGCGTACCAACCCCAAGACGAGCCACCCGGTGCGCTCTCCCGCACCGTTCGCCGAGGTGCCACCGCGATGACGAATCCACGCCGCGCCCGCTGGTTCGTGGTCCTCCTGGTCGGGACGATCTACGGATGCGTCGGTCCGAGAGCTGCCGACCTCGACGACCTGGTGTTGCGCGACAGCACGTACCTGGTCGCCGAGACCCTCGAGCCGTTCACCGGTCGCGTGGTCCGCCACTTCGCCTCCGAACCCGACAGGGTCCAGCTCGAGGGGACGCTCCGGGAGGGAGCCTGGGAGGGAGAGCTCACGGTGTACCACGAGAGTGGCCGGGTCCGATACCAGGGCAGGCTCTCGGCGGGCACCCCCTGTGGCGCCTGGGTCGAGAACCGGGACGACGAGCCCTCCGGAACGGTGTACCAGGAGCTGAGGCGCGAGATCGAGAGCATGGGGATCTACCCGCCATGTCCGGAGCGTTAGCCCCCGCTACGGTACCGCGGCCCGACCCGGCACGTCCCTTGCGTGACGTGGGTCCCTGACGCCACGCGCCGGCCGTCAGGGAAGCGAGACCGGTTCGCGGGGTGCCCGCACGGATGTGCCGGGCCGGGGAACCTTTTTCCGGCACGGTGCTCCCCAGATCGGAAATGACCCATGAAGCGATCCAGGTTCGCGATGCTCCTCACGGCATCCGTCGGCGTCGCCGCGTGCGGCGACAGCGGCACCGGGCCGACCGGTGATCCGTTGACCCAGGCCGAGGCCCAAGCGCTCGCCGAGATCCTCATGTCCCAGTCGTACCAGGGTGCCGACGGCGGCCTCGCGCCGGTGGCGGGCGGCCCCCAGGCGGTCCCCGTCGTCCTCGAGACGACCGTGGACGCCGACGTCCCGTGCGCGCTCGGCGGCGCCATCGCCGTCCACGGCACACTCAGGATCGAGGGCGACAGCGAGCTCGAGGGCGGCACGATCGACTACAGGGTCACCCACGTGCATCACGACTGCGTCGCGCAGGACGCGGAGGTTCAGTTCACCTTCACGCTGAACAGCGACCCCGGGGTGACCACCACGCTCTTCCTGGACAGCGATCCCCTCGGCGCGCTCACCCTGGAGGGCGGGATCTCCGGCAGGATCTCGTGGGCCATGGGTGACAAGAGCGGCAGCTGTGGAATCGAGCTCACCTTCAACGGGTCGGCCGACAGCACGACGGGTGCCGGTTGGTCGAAGGTGCTGGGCAACGTCTGCGGTACATCGATCGACCAGGAGATGACGGTGGGCTGAGGCCCCGGTCGGGCCGTCACCGACAGGTGTCCACGTAGGGCTCGGCGCCCGGGTCGGTCGCGGTCGGATCTCCCACGATCCCCAGGAACAGCACCGTACCGGACAGACGCTCCCGTAGCGCGAAGGCGAACGGGCGATCCGCGATCACACCGAGGAAGGAGGTCGCGCCGACGCCCACGCCGGTGACCGCGGCCGCGCGCGTGCCCCGCTCGTCCACCTCGATGAACGTCTTCTGGCGGACGAAGTCGAGGCACATCTGGTCGCCGATGGGAGACAACCCGGTGAAGTCCGCGCCCGGCGCGAACGCGCCCTCCATGCCCATCGCCTTCAGCGCGTCGTTCAGGTATGCATCGTACGACAGCGTGAGCCGGGGGATCGATACGAGATCCACCTCCACCGGGTTCAGCGCGGAGACGAGCTCGGCCCACGCGCCCGCGTCGAACCCGCTCAGGAGCGCACGCACGTCGGTGCCGGGGTGCGGGACGACGACGACCATGGAGAACGCGCCGCCCCCGTATGGCAGCTCGACCGCGGCGAATCCGGGTCCTCCGCCGAGGGGGAGCTCCACCCCGTCGAGGCTCATCATGTCGACGTCCACCGTCGTCCCGTCCGCACGGGTGAACGCCCGCACCCGGGTGTCCGAAGGGTCGAAGCGGGTGGACCACGCGCCGTCGAAATAGATGGCGTTGATGAGGAGCATCACCGCCGTCGGATCCAGGGAATCGATGATCCCGTCGATCAGCCCATCCGTGCTCTCCCGCACCCACCGGTTGATCTCGTCGACCGTCGACGGATCTGCGAAATCACGGGTTTCGGTCCGCGCGTCGAAGGCCGCGCGGGCGACGTCCAGGAACGCCGGCTCGACAGGCACCCCGATCCGGGCCCAGATCGAGCTCGCGATGTCGAAGTGCACGTCCGGGTCGAGCTCGGTCAGGAGATCGATCAGTCCGCGGTACGACTCGTTGATCTGGACCTGATCCAGCGCTCCGAAGCGCAGGGTCGAGCGCATCTCGTCGAATGTCTGGGACCTGGCTCCGTTCAGGGTCATGCCCAGGGCCATCGAGGCGCTCAACGGAGACAGCACGACGTTCGGACGCCGATCCTTCTCGAGGACCGCCCTCATCAGGTCGAAGCCGAATGCGTTCGCGCCCGTGATCACCTCGACTTCCGAGGTGGTCAGCTGCCTGGGTAGCTCGGTGATGGGTACGAAGCCGTCGCCGGGCCCGGACGGATCACCACACGCCGCCGCCACCAGCGCAAGAGCCAACGTGAAGCGCCGTGCGCTGGACACCCCCGGGCGCAGCCGGTCGGTACCTTGCATGGGACCGCTCGCTGGTGGAAGGTCGGGGGCTCCCCCCCGTTCTTCGGGGCGCCCCTGCAGCCGAGATACGAGTGGGACTCCGACGCTGTGACGGTGCGCGAGGGCGTCGCGACCTCAAGCGTCGACGTCGTCCTGGGTCAGCCCGCCCAAACCGACCGCCTCGAGGAGCTTCAGGGCGTTGCGCGTCGTCGCGATGCCCTCCCGCAGGAGGTGGTCGAAGGTCAGGAGCGTGCCGCCTCCTCCGTCCGCCTCCACGTTCTCCCGGAAGTGGACCTTCACAGCGGCCTGGGTCAGATCCGCCGTCTCGGCCAGGGTGAGGTCGTGGGTGCTCACGGCCCCGATCGCGTTCGCTTTCAGGAGGTGTCTCAAGACCCCCCGGGCCGCCACCCGACGCTCGGCGGTGTTGGTGCCATGCAGGATCTCGTCCAGGAGGTAGAGGACCGCCCGCCCGCACGAATCGGCCACCCCGGCCGCCTCGACGATCTGCCGTATGCGCAGGAGCTCCGCCATGAACAGCGAAACGCCCTCGGAGAGTGAATCCTCGACGCGGGCACTGGTGTGCACGCGCAAGGGCGGTAGCTGGAGGGACGCCGCGCAGACCGGCGCCCCCGCCGAGGCGAGCACGACGTTGGAACCCAAGGCGCGTAGGAGCGTGCTCTTGCCGGACATGTTGGAGCCCGTAACCAGCAGAAACGTGCCCGCCGGACCTACGGTCACGTCGTTGCAGACGCACCGTTCCGGTCGGAGCAGCGGATGACCGAGCGCGGTCGCCGAGAGCGTGGCGCCCTCACCCGACGAGAAGACCGGCTCGGCCCAGCCCGGATGGTCGTGGGCCAGCGTGGCCATCGCCGCGATGGCCTCCCACTCGCCGAGCGCCTCGAGCCAGTCACGGATCCGCTGTCCGTGCTCGGCTCGCCAGCGGTCGAGACGCACGGCAAGGTGCACGTCCAGGAGCAGGACGGGCGCCAGTGCCGCGTACACCATGTTCCGACGACTCTCGACCGTGTCCAGGAGGCTGGACAGGCGCTCGAGGTGGTAGTGCGCCGCGTCGTCCCCGTCCCCGAGGCGACGCCCGATGTCCACGAGGGGCGTAGCCGTCCAGCCGCGCCCCTCCAACAAGACCAGCTGCGCCACGATCGAGCGCAGGGGCGCGCCACCCGCCTCCGCAAGTCGGAAGCCGTCACGGGTCGATGCGCTCACGCGGCGGAACACGTCCAGCTGGACCAGTCCGGGGAGGATCCACAGCGGGGGCGAGCCGGCCAGGACGTCCGCGGCCACCCCCAGGAGGAGAAGCGAGGGAAGCACCCAGGACGCCATTCGGATCATGGGGCGCCCGAGGACCCACGGCTCCGACTCGGCCCAATCGAGGAACGCGTCGATTCCGTGGAGCGCCTCCGGGCCCTCCAGGCGCCCCCGGGCAGTGACGGCCGCCCTGAGCCCCAGGTCCGGCGCGAGCTCGCGCACTGCCCTGTGCCGGTCGGTCGCGTCCGAGGGACTGGACGGCTTGAGGAGCCAGCCCCGGAGGATCGAACGGCCCCGCTCCGAGGTCACGGGTCCCAACAGCCGCACCAGCGAGGCCTGGCCCAAGACGTCCAGGTCCCGCGCGTAGGGATGATCGGGATCCACCCGGGCCTCTCCGCGCTCCGCCGGTGGTAACGAGGCCTCGAGTGCCTCCCAGTCGCGGTCAAGCCGCAGCAGCCCCTCTTCGAAGACGGCAGCGAGCGCGGCCTCCCAGCGCTGGGCGGTGCGGACGCGTCGGTGAACGACGATCTGGACGAGGAAGACGGCGACGGCGACCCCGAGTACGACGAGCGCGAGCCTCTCAGGCGTTCCGGAGAAGAAGTCCCACGCGATCAGCGCCACCAGGCCGACCACGAACGAAACGGCCCTCTGGTTCGACAGTCGGAGCGAGCGGTGCGCGGCTTCGTCCCGCGCCCTTCCGTGCCGGGTCGCAAGGTCGACGTAGCGTTGCCGGGGCGAGTTGGGTTCGACGGTCACGAGGCGGTCGGCCGCGGGGAACGGAGGCACCTTCCGGAGTCTACCCGGGGAGGACCCCCGGGGGAACTTCGCCACCAGCGGATGAAAGGGGGTGTGGGACCCCTCGGGGATCGCGCCGGGTAGTGGATCCCGACGTCCCTCGAACCCGAAAGGCCATGACGAAGCACAGCCTCTGGATCGCTGCCCTTCTCTGCCCGCTCCTCGCCGCGTGTGGCAGCGCCGACGCCTCCCAGGGAGCAGGCTCGGGAAGCGCGCCCCTCGCCGACGTCGCGGCCGCGCCCCAAGGGCTCCCCCCGGTGCTCGTCTACAAGACGCAGGGATGTGGATGCTGCAACGGGTGGGTCGAGCACCTGCGCGCCGCGGGCTACGAGGTCGACGCGCGCAACGTCACGGACCTCATGGCCGTCAAGCTGGATGCGGGCGTGCCAGCCGACCTGTCTTCCTGCCACACCGCGCTCATCGACGGCTACGTGGTCGAGGGACACGTCCCCGCCGACATCATCGAACGGCTCCTGGCCGAACGGCCGGAGATCGCGGGGATCTCGGCGCCGGGCATGCCCGTCGGCTCGCCCGGCATGGAGGGGCCCGGAGCCAAGCCGTACCAGGTGTACGCCTTCGACCGGCAGGGTGGGCGCCGCGTCTTCGCCGAAGTCGACCCGCGCTGAACGATCGACCGGGCCCCTCACATCTCCTTGAGGAGCCCGACCCGCAGAGCGAAGCGGACCAGCTCGGAGCGGTGGTTCAGCCCGAGCTTGTCCATGATCCGTGAGCGGTAGGTGTCGACCGTCTTCGGGGAGATGAAAAGCTTCTTGCCGATCTCCCGCGACGAGTAGCCCTCGGCGGTGAGCGCAAGGACTTCCTGCTCGCGGGTGCTCAGGTCGTGCAGCCCTGCCTGGTCCTCATTCTCGGCCGACTTGTACCGTTGGAGCAGCAGGGTCGTCGCCTTCGGTGGCAGGAACACTTCCCCCCGTGCCACGACCTTCAGCGCCTCGATGAGGTCGGTGTCCGCGCTGGTCTTGGTCAGGTAGCCACTGGCGCCGGCCTCCACGACCGGCACCAGATACTCCTCCTCGGCGTGCACGGTCAGGACCAGGACCTTCGTGTCGAACCCGAGTGCCGCGATGCGCCGGGTCGCCTCCAGCCCGTTGGACCCGGGCATGGACAGGTCCATGACCACGACGTCCGGCTTGAGCTCGCGGACGCGGTCCACCGCTTCGTCCCCCGACGAGGCCTCCCCCACCACCTCGAGCCGACTCTCGGCCTCCAAGAGGGCCTTGATCCCCGCCCGGAACATGGCGTGATCGTCGACCAGGAGGATCTTGGTGCCCCCCTCAGACATGTCCCTGCTCCTTGATAGATCCGGGTAGCTCGACCCGGACGCGGGTTCCCTGGCCCGGCACGCTCTCGATCGCGACGCGACCACCGAACATCACGGCACGCTCCTGCATTCCCAATAGTCCCAGCCCCCCGCCTCGCTCGGTGGCATCTCGCACCAGGAAGCCACGCCCCCGGTCCTCCACGACCGCGACCACCGCCTCGTCCTCGACGCCGAGGCGAAGACGAGCCCGCCGGACGCCCGCGTGCCGGAGGACGTTGCTGAGAGATTCCTGGACGATCCGATAGAGGGCGAGCCGCCCCTCGGCGTCCAACATGTGATCGACCCCCTCGATCTCCGCGTCCACCTCCAAGTTCGCGCCAACACGCAGATCGCGCAGGTGCGCCTGCAGCGCCGTGGCCAGCCCCACCTCGTCCAGAGCAGGGGGTCGCAGGCCCCGCGCGATGCGCCGGACGCCCTCCGCGGCCTCCTTGAGCTGCTCACGGATCGCGTCCACCTCCACCCGCTGATCCGCGTCGTCTTCGACGCGCGCCAGGAGCCGGAGCCGCAGGATGAGCGTCGCCAGGCGCTGCGCCGTGTCGTCGTGCAACTCCCGGGCGATACGTCGGCGCTCCTCCTCGGCGGACCGGAGTGCCGCCTCCGAGAAGTCGCGCAGGCGGATCCGTTCGCCGACGTCCCGGACCGTGCAGATCACGTAACCGCGGTCGTCGCCGGGGACCGGCGCGAGGCTGATCTCGGCGATCAGCTCGGTCCCGTCCTTGCGCCGTCCCCGGAGCCGAAGGTCGACCCCCATCGGGCGGGGCCTGGGGTCATGCCCGAACGACTCCCGCAAGGCCCCGTGCCGCCCTCGCACCGACTCCGGGACCAGGATCTCGACGGGCTGGCCGAGCAGTTCCTCACGCACATATCCGAACAACGCCTCCGCCTGCGGGTTGAGCTCGGTGATGGTACCGTCGCCGGCCACCACGAGAATCCCGTCCGGAGAGGCTTCGAAGACCGTCCTGTATTCCTCCGCGCTGAGCACCTCGAACGCTGCTCCTCTCTTGTCGCGAGGTGTGGAGAAAAACCCCACATCGGGGTCGGCGCATTTCCCACCGGGCCAGGGGCGTTGTACCCGACAGCCTACCGAAGGGGGCCGCGCAAGAATGTATTCGCGTACCGGCTCAAGGCGAGCCCCCACGGTCGCATCCCCGGTTTTCCGGCCGCCAGCGGCCGAGTTCATAGATGCCGTATACCCGAGATCCGGACGTCGCTCGGTAGGAGGGACCTCCAGCCATGCCACGCCAGCCCGCGGCTCCAGCGCCTCCCGGCGGGTCCGCCGGTTGGATGGACAGGCTCGCGCGGTATTCCCTGGTCCAGCGCTTCCTGGGCCTGACGCTGTTCTGGAAGATCGTCACCGCCAACACGGCCCTCATCGCGGGAACCGCAGCCGTCGTACGGGCCTCGACGTCGCCGATCGGCATGGAGGGCCTCACCCTGTTCGGAATCCTGGCCCTCGCGATCGCCGTCGCCGCCAACGCCCTCCTCGTCCGGGCCGCGTTATCCCCCCTCGGAGCGTTGGAGCGCGCGGCCCGCCGGGTGTCGAGCGGCTCCACGACCGTGCGCGCCGAGCTCTCGCCGCTCGCCGATCGTGAGCTGAGTCGGATGACGGAGGTCTTCAACGGCATGCTCGATGCCCTCGAGGAGAACCGCGTGCGGCAGAGGGAGCTGGCGCGGCGCGTGCTCGAGTCAGAGGAGCGGGAGCGCGAGCGGATCGCGCACGAGCTCTTCTCGGGGACGGCGCAGACGCTTGCGGCAGTCCTGCTGCGCCTTCGCATCGCTGAGCGCTCGCTCTCGAACGGCCACTCCGAGGCGCTCTCGGAGATCCGGGACGGGATCGTGGATGCCCTCGAGGAGGTGCGCGGCGTGGCGCGCCGCCTGCGCCCGCCGGAGCTCGACGAGCTCGGGGTCAGGGTGGCTCTGGAGGCCCACGCCCGCGCCATGTCGGAGGGCCGCGCGGTCGAGCTGCGCATCACGGGGGACATCCCCGAGCTGTCCCGCGAGTCGGCGCTCGCCCTTTTTCGCATCGTGCAGGAAGCCATCAACAACGCGGTCCTCCATGCCGAAGCCGACCTGGTCAGGGTGTCGTTCGTCCGGGAGGGCGACAGCGTCGTGGCCGAAGTGGTCGACGACGGCCGCGGCTTCGAGCCGGATCTGGCTCTGGAGCACGCAGGGGAGAGCCTGGGACTCTTCGGAATGCACGAGCGAGCCGGTTACGTGCGCGGTGAGCTCTCCCTCGAGTCCGGGCCGGGGCGCGGCACACGCGTTCGGGCGCGTATCCCGCTCGACGGTCCGACCGGCGTCCCGCACTACGACGAGATCGCGGATCGGCTCGTCCACGGGTTGATGGACGCGGGCTAGAAGCGTGCGCGCCTTCCCGATCACCCTTCTTGCCCAAATGCTGCATCCGTCATCGTTCGCGCGGCGCTGAGCCCGAGGCGCCGAGGAGGCACTGGCGTGTACCGAACCATCATGGTCCCGCTCGACGGCTCGACCTTCGCCGAGTCGGCCTTGCCGCTGGCGATCTCCGTAGCGCGCCGAACCGGGGCGGGCCTTCAACTCGTGGCCGTGCATGAGCCGATCCCGTCGTTCGCCTACGACGAATGGGAGAGCGCATCCCGGGAATGGACGACCGATTATCTACGCCGCACGACGGAGCGCATCGGGGAAGCCGGTCCGGTCGCCGGCTCGGAGCTCCGCACGGGTCCCGTGGTGGAAGCACTCGAGGCGCAGGCCGACGCCTGCGACGCGAGTCTCGTCGTGATGGCGACGCACGGAAGGGGCCTCCTGTCCCGTGCGTGGCTCGGAAGCGTCGCCGACGCATTCGTGCGGCACACCGATCGACCGGTCCTGCTGGTTCGTCCCGAGGACGATGCACGGGCGGACATCTCCGAGGACCGGACGTTCCGGAACATCCTGATCCCGCTGGACGGCTCCGCGCTCTCCGAGGATGCCAAGGACCACGCGGTGGAGCTGGGGTCCCGCTTCGACGCCGGTTATCACCTGGTTCGCGTGGTCCCCTTCCCGGCCGATGTGGCCTCCTCGTACCTCCCCTACACCGTCCAGGTCAACCAGGGAATCGTGGAAGAGGCCAAGCTCGCCGCGGCCGACTACCTGGAGGATCAGGCCGAGTCGTTGCGAACCGCAGGACACCGCGTCACCACGAGCATCCAGGTAGACGCCCAGCCCGGCCACGGGATTCTCCGTGCCGCGGAGGCCGAAGCCTGCGACCTCATCGCCATGGCGACGCACGGTCGCTCGGGGTTGACCCGTGCCCTCCTCGGAAGCGCCTCCGACAAGGTCCTTCGTGGCACGCACCTCCCACTCCTCCTGCATCGACCCTCGAACTGAGACGGAGCGGTAGGCCAGGTTTGTCCCGGACCCCCCGGGCGGCTATTCATCCGGTCGCCCGAGGTCACGCCCGCTCGTGACCGGCCATCCCACAGCCTTCCGGAGCACCGACGTGCGCGCTCACGAACCTGCCAGGCCTGCCGCTCGGACCGTCCCCTGGCTGGCCCTCGCCTTCCTGGCCGCGCCGCTGTCCGGTCAGGACCGACCCCAGACGCAGTCCGACGACTACACGCTTTACGAGCTCCAGGCGCCGGGGAGCAGCGCTTTCCGGATCTTCTACGACGTGTCCGCAACCACCGCCGGAGCCCTCTTCTACTACAACACCATCCGGGCGGGCGCCGAGGAGGAGGTCCACGGGGTCACGGACCTGCACACGGGCGACGCACTGGCATGGGAGATCGTCGATGGCGCCCACGCACGCGCTCACGGGCACCCGCGGGCGAGCCTGGAAAGTCGCTACATCAAGGTCACGCTCGCCCGCCCCGTGCCGGAAGGCGGCCAGGCCCGGGTCCGCATCGACAAGACGTACATCGACGGGAACAGCTATCACGTGGACGGCCGCGACCTGGTGTTCGAGCGATCCCTCGGAATCCGGCGCAACGCCGTCGTCCTACCGCCTGGCTACGAGCTGGTGGAGGCGAACTACCCCGTGCAGGTCGACACCGAGACGGACGGACGCGTGCGTCTGAGCTTCATGAGCCCGGGCCCCGGGGCGATCGACTTGCGCGTGCGCGGTCGATCTCTGCCCGCCGGACGTCGTCCCCGAGCACGACCCGAGGAAGCGTCCGAGGTTCCCACCGGTGGTGGGGGATCGCCGCAGCGGGCCCGCGTGGGCTGGACGTTCCCGGAGCGCGCCTACCAGGACCGGGACATCACCTACTTCCTCGCGCAGCCCGAGACGCATGCGTTCCGCCTCTTCCACGACTACACCGAATCCCGTCCGGGAGTGGACCGCTACGTCAACGTCGTGCGGGCCGGAAGCTCGGCGTCCGATCCGGAGGCCTGGAACCTGGACACGGGGGCGCGGCTCGAGGTGGAGCAGCTGAGGGGCGAAGAAATCGCGAGACGTGGTATCGACATCGGGGGCACGCCCACCGCGGAATCGGAGGTGGTGGTGATCTGGTTCGACCCGGTCCCCGCGGGCGCATCGACGCGGCTCCGGATCTGGGAGACGTACACCGACCCCGGCCGCTACGTGCTCGCGGGAGACGAGCTGGTCTGGGACCGGGGGTTCGGCAGAGCCCGGAACACGGTCGTGCTCCCGGAGGGCTGGTTCCTGGTGGCGAACGCCATCCCGGGTGTGGTGGACACGACCGAGGACGGTCGCATCCGGATTCGCTACGTGAACCCCCGCCCCGACGAAATCCAGGTGTTCATCCGGGCACAGCGGCGCTAGGATCCTGTCCGAGTATGGGGTGGCACGGCCCCTCCTCCGGCGTTGGCGCTCCTCCGAGCCGCCTCAGCGCACCTCCAGCGACCGGCCTGCCGTGTCGAGCGTGACGAGCACGACCCGCCCGGAGATGGCCGTCACGGTCCCGCGCCACTCGAGCGAGGGGGCTCCCGGCGGGAGCTGGGCACCTCCGCCCGAAAGCGGGAGGTAGGCGACGTCCAGGGCCCGTGGACCGGGGTCGAGCCCCAGCTCCCGGAAGACATACATGGGCCGGTCGGCCCGCGCACCCGACGCGACCACGGTGTCGCGGATGAGCTCCCGCCCGTCCACCGCGACGGTCAGGCTGTACGGAAGCGTCCCGCCCGAGCACACGGTGGGGGTGCGCATGTGGGTCGGAAGCCTCGCCAGCTCCTCCTCCGTCCGGGGTCGGCAGGACGCCACCGAAACGGGGTCGAGCCGCCACGACAGGCGCAGCGAAGACTCGTCGGGTCCGCGCAGCGACAGGGGCACTCGGGACAGGAACGCGGTCCCGGCCACCAGGCCGAGAGCCACCGCGACACCGACGGGCGTGCGAGCCGTCATCCGACCTCCGCGGCGGATGCCTCCGGCACCTCGCACTCGGCCTCCACGTCGATGCGCTCCTCGGCGGTGGCCCTGGCGAGTCTCTTCACCTCCGCTCGGAACCCGTTCAGGGCCGCGGCCACGCGCAGAGGCTCAGCTTCGGCGGCGTACACAATGCGTACTCGCGCCCGATCCACGCGCTCCTTGAGCTCGGCCTCCCTCCCCTGGTGGACGCGGGCCTCCAGGTAGCCCACGCCCTCGCGGTTCCAGCAGTCCCGCGGCGGACATGCGACCAGAAGGACCCCGCCGGCGCCCGCGCGCACCAGGTACTCGATGACCGAGGTGTGGACGCTGCCCGAGCACGATACGGGCAGGACCGGCGCGTCGAGGAAGCGTTCCTCACGCGCTGCGCCGCCCGACCCGCGATCGCAAGCTACCAGCACGATGTCGTCCGCCCCAGGGCGGACGTGGTCGAGGAACGCGCGCACGCGCTCCAGCTGATCCCGCCCCGTGCGTCCCGGGGGTCCGACGCCCATGGGTGCACACGAACCCGCGCAGATGCCGCAGCTCACGCACAGCCCCGGGTCCACACGGGCCACCCAACCGTCGCGACCGTCGGAGCGCCGTACCATGGCGATCGCCTCGTACGGACAATCGTGGTAGCACTGCTCACACCCCGTGCAGAAGCGCTCGTTGACGACCGATGCAGGCGGCCGGCGCCGGCGCGTCGGACGCGTCAGGAGCGGGACAGCGGCAAGGATTCCGACCACGAGCAACCCCAGGAGCCACACCCACCCGGCACCGAGCGGCCGGGTGAACGGCAGCCAGAACCCGTACAGGACGTCGAAGGGCACCCGTCCCGGGAGCGCGAGCAGGTCGGCCTCCGGCGCCACCCCGATGGGCCACGCCACGGAAGCCACCAGGAGCAGGGCCACTGCGCCCCGCAGCAGGGCGCGGGGGGGGAGCAGCGACGCCCTCGCGAGGCGGGAGACATGGATCCACAGCAAAAGCGCGACGCCCACGGGAAGCGCGATGTGGGCGAAGAGATTCAGGAAGAAGAACGCCGGGGGCATCGGCCGCTCTCCCACGAACGCGCGGGAGATCGGCTCGGAGAAGATCGGAAGCGCATCGAGCCATCGCGCGCCTTCGGCGGCGAGCAGGTGCGCCTGCTCATCCCAGACCATCACGTATCCGGTCCAGCCGCAGAGCAGGAAGACGCAAAAGAGCGCGACGCCCGAGACCCACGCGAGGGCTCGCGGACCCCAGGCGCGTCCCTGGGCGAACATCCTCACGGCGTGCACCAGCGCGGCCACGAGCGCCACCGCGGACGCATAGCGGTGTAGCGTTCGGATCCAGCGTCCGGCCCAAACCTGCGCGGTGATCCCGGCTACCGAGGTGTGGGGGCTACCGATCCGGTAGAAGACCAACAGGTACAGGCCGCTCACGAGGAGCACCACGAAGCTGGTGACCACCAGGGCGCCCGAGTGGTAGAGCGGATTGAGCCGCCACCCATAGAGGGCGTTCATCCATCCGTCGAGGCGCGCCAGCGTGCGTCGGCTACCCCCGCGGAGCAGGGTGATGGTGCGGTGCATCGAACGGGGTTCGGGAGAATCTGTCGGGTCCGCTGATTCTTGCGCGGGCCTATTTATCATATCATCATGATGAAATCAATCTATCCCCGGAGAGCCACGCGGCTCAAGCCATACAAGGGAGCACGGTCCTGATCCTCTCGCAGACCTCGATCTACGCGCTGAAGGCGGTCCACTATCTGGCGAAGGAAGAGCGCGCTCGACCGGTTCCCGTCGACGAGATGTCGGAGGCGCTCGGCATCCCCCGGAACTATCTGTCCAAGATCCTCCACGCGCTCGCCCGCGGGCGTCTGCTGGAGTCGACAAGAGGCCCGCGGGGCGGCTTCACGCTTGCCCGAGAGCCGGCTTCGATCGTGCTCCAGGAGGTGGTCGAGGTGTTCGACGATATCGGCAGCACCTCTCGATGCCTCCTTGGACGACCGCAGTGCAGCGATGGCAACCCCTGTCCGGTCCACGGGCGTTGGAAGGAGCTCTCGGGCTCCATGATGGCTTTTTTCCGCGACACCACCGTGCTCATGGACTCGGCCGTTCCCGAGCCGCCGAGCCCAGCAACCCGAGGAGGTCGTGATGGATGATCCTCAGGCAGCCCCCCAGGGAGACACCCCGGTCCCCTTCCTCCAACGGATGTACGATCGCCCGTTCCTGCTCCTCGGGCTCGGGCTCACCGTCATGTTGGTCCTCTTCACCTTCTGGGGCCTATGGGAGATCGTCCGCCTTCCCACGGCCCCCCTGCCCTGACCCGGAGGGGCGACGATGTACACGACCGGCATCACACCGCAGAAGGGTGTCTGGTGGAAGCCCGCTCACAAGAGCGAGAAGGTCTGGTTCACGATCGCGTTCGCATGGTGCATGGTGCTCTTCGCCATGATGCCCTTCTGGCACCTGCGGGGAGGCCAGAACCCCTCGGGAACCCGCTCACGGGTCGACCCGGCGGCCTACCGCACCCGCGTTCAGGAGTTCGTCCAGCAGTATCAGGTCGCGACCGACAACGGCATCCCCGTGGTCGCGCCCCCGGCGGGAAGCGACATCTATCTGCAGGGGCAGATGTGGATGTGGCTGCCCGTGCTCCAGCTGGAGGAGGGGTCGGAGTACACGCTCCACCTGTCCTCGGTGGACGTGAACCACGGCTTCAACCTCTACCCCTTCAACATCAACTTCCAGGTCGTGCCGGGTTACGACTACGCCCTGCGCGTCACCCCCACCGAGGCCGGTGACTTCCGAGTCGTCTGCAACGAGTTCTGCGGAGTCCTCCACCACACCATGGTAGGCAGGATCATCGTCCGCGAGCGGGGCAGCTCGGCGGTTGCCGCGCTCCTCGGCTCGGACGTCGACAAGGGAGGCGACCGATGAGCACCACCACCGGCGCCCCCGCATCGGGCGCTTTCCGTGTCTGCCCCACCACGGGGCTCAAGGTCCACCGGGATGCCGACGCGCTCATCAAGGCGAACGCGGTAGTCGCCACCGTCGCGCTCCTGGTCGGCGGGTTGGCAGCGATCCTCGTGCTGCTCACGCGCTGGCAGGCGGTCCACCTCCTGGACGAGGTCTGGTTCTACCGCGTCCTGACCATCCACGGGATGAACATGCTCATCTTCTTCATCCTGTTCTTCGAGATGGCGGTCCTGTACTTCGCTTCCGCGGTCCTGCTGAACTCCCGGGTGGCGGCACCCCGGGTCGGCTGGGTGGCGTTCGCGCTCATGGTCCTGGGCGCGGGCATGGTCGAGTGGACCATGTTTGCGGGAAAGGCGGACGTCCTCTTCACCTCGTACGTGCCCCTGCGGGCCCATCCCCTCTTCTACCTGGGTGTGATCCTCTTCGCAGTCGGCGCCCTGGTCGTGGTGAGCATCTTCTTCGCGACCCTCGTCGTGGCGAAGAACGAGCGCACGTACGAGGGGTCGGTCCCGCTCGTCACGTTCGGCGCAATCACCGCCGCCATCATCGCGGTGATCACGCTGGTGCACGGCGCGGCGATCTACATCCCTACCTTCCTGTGGTCGTTGGACCTCATGCCCATGGACGCCGAGGTCTACCGCATGGTGTGGTGGGGGCTCGGCCATTCCTCGCAGCAGATCAACGTGGCCGCCATGGTGGCGATCTGGTACCTGCTCGGCGCGCTCACCGTAGGTGCCGTCGTGGTGAACGAGAAGATCAGCCGCACGGCCTTCGTGCTCTACATCCTCTTCATCTCGATGGCGTCGGCCCACCACCTCCTGGTGGATCCCGGCTTCGGCCCGGCCTGGAAGATCGTCAACACGTCGTATTTCATGTACATGGCGGTGCTCGCCTCCATGTTGCACGGCTTCACCGTGCCCGCAGGCGTGGAGCTCGGCATGCGGCTCCGGGGGTTCACGCAGGGCGTGTTCGGGTGGCTGCGGAGGGCGCCCTGGGGTGATCCCGGGTTCAGCGCCCTGGTCCTCTCGGTGGTTGTCTTCGGCTTCGTCGGAGGCATCACCGGCGTGACCTTCGGAACCGAGCAGATCAACATCATCGCGCACAACACGCTGCGGATCCCCGGGCACTTTCACGCGACGGTGGTCAGCGGCACCGCGATGGCCTTCATGGGCATCACCTATTACGTGATCCCGCTGATCTTCCGTAAGCGCGTGGCCTTCTACGGGATGGCACGGTGGCAGCCCTACGTGTTCGCGGTCGGCATGCTCATCTTCTCCATGGCGATGACATTCGCCGGTACGTTCGGCGTTCCGCGCCGCCACTGGGACATCACGTTCACCAACGCGCCGTTCGACGTGGCTTACTCGCCGGCCGTCGACCTCATGATCGGCGTGATGGCGGTCGGAGGACTCCTCGCGGCGCTGGGAGGCGGGATGTACATCCTGGTCACCGTGTGGTCGGTCTTCTTCGGCAAGCCCTTGGGTGAGGACTGCACAGACGCGGCGCTGGCAGGCTCGGTGCCCCCGGGCGTGTATGCACGCCCGTTCCTCGAGCTCCCCGAGGAGGATGTGGCAGTGGAGGTCCACGGAAGGCTCGGGACCATGCCCGGCACGATGGTCCTCGTGCTCGTGTTCCTGGCGGCTTTCGTGCTCTACTACTTCGCGAACTGGAAGCTGCTCTCCTTCGTCTGGCGGGTCGGTTGACCAGCACGTTGACCAGGGCCGAGCGGTGGGCCCTCACGGCCCTGGGGTTTCTGGTGGCGGTCACAGCGGCGTGGTGGGCGCTCGCCCTGTGGCCGCTGCCGGACGCGCCGCCGGCGTGGCTGGAGCGGACCCGCGCCGTATGCTTCAACGCGGGCCCGACGGGTCTCCCCGACCCGTCGGGGTGGATCCTGTTGGTGGGACAGCCGCTGGGGATGCTCGGGACTCTGCTGGCCGGGTGGAAGACCGACGTCCTGTCCGCGCTGCGCGTGCTCGGGCGGTCGTGGTCAGGGCGTTCCGCCATGGGGACGGTGGCGATCGCGGTCGTGTTCGGCGCGGGGGCGGCCGCTACTCGCGTCGCCACGGCCCGCCAGCCGTCGGCCGGGCTGACAGATGCGGGGGACGTCCCGCCCACCTACCCGCGCCTCGACCGCCCGATTCCCGACATGTCGGGGCTGGTCGACCAGAAGGGACGGCCCTTCGAGCCGAGTGCCCTGAGTGGCCGTGCGGCTCTGATCACCTTCGGGTACGGTCATTGCGAGACCGTATGCCCGCTCCTGGTGCGCTCGGCCCTGCAGGTGCGGGACGGGCTCCTCGACCAGCGCCCCCTGACCGTGGTGACGATCACGCTCGACCCGTGGCGGGACACGCCGTCGCGCCTGCGGGCGATCGCGGACACGTGGGGGCTGGGCGCCGGGGACGTTCTCCTCGGCGGCGACGTCGACGCGGTCGAGGCGGCCCTGGACGCCTGGGACGTGCCACACACCCGGGACGAGCGGACCGGGGAAGTGATCCATCCCGCCCTGACCTATCTCGTCGAACCGGACGGGACGGTCGCCTACGCGTCGACGGGGGGCCCGAGCCAGCTCCGAGCGCTAGCGCTCCGGCTCAGGTAGCCCGCCGCCCGGCCAGGGGGTCCGGCGTTACCGACCGCCCCGCGCCCGATCCCGCTTGTCGCGCGGAATGTCCACCTGCCCCCCGATCCCCGAGTAGCGGATGCCACCGCTGCCATCCCGGCCCACGCGGAAATCCCCTCGGACGTCGCGTACCGAGATCGAGCCGGAGCCGTCCGAATCGATGACCACGTCGCGCTGGACCTCGAAGACCGAGATGGAGCCAGAGCCATCGCGTACGCGAACCGTGCCGAGCACGTCCGTCACGTCCACCTCTCCCGAGCCGTCCTCGATCTCCACGTCGCCCGAGACACCTCTCACGTCGATCTCCCCCGACGAGTCGTCGATCCAGAGCGGGCCCTCGACCTGCCTCACGAGAATTGACCCCGAGGAGTCGTCGATGCGCGTCTCGCCGGTGCCCCCGACCTCCATCGAGCCCGACGAATCGTCGATGTCGACCGCCATGTGCAGCGGCACCTCCACGACCAGATCCAGACGGGCGTACTCGTTGTCCCACCCCCGGGACCGATCGGGGTAGTGGGCCGACAAGACCACGTCGCGATCGACCCTCTCCAGCGTGAGCGTCAGCTCGTCCAGAGCTCGCTCGTCGGAAGCGCAGGCGCGTGCCACCGCCTGCACCCGGGTCAGGCCCTCACGCCCCTGCACGGAGAGCTCGCCCGACCCTGCCGACAGCCGCAGCCACTCGTCCGCCGAAGCCGCCAAGGCGACCCGCCGCTCCGCCTCGAAGTCGCAGCGGCCGTTTCGCGCCAACACCGAGATGTCGACGTCGACGTCGATATCCACCGGGTCCAGCTTCGTGGCCTGCGCGGTCACGTCCAGTCGGGTCGCGCCGTCCGACACCTCGCCCGCGAACAGGCCCATCGCCCAGCCGCCACCGACGCCGAGCGCGCCGAATCCCAGGAACATCGTCGTCAGCTTCAATCCTCGAATCATCACCCCGATCCTCCCGCGCGATTGGGCCGTATCGTCCGTCATGCCCTTTGGACGGCGGTGCCGGGGGACGGGTTGGAACGTGTGCGCCCCCACTGCGGTTAAAGGAGGGTTCCGTCGCTCCGTTTGCCCAGAAAGGGATCCCCCATGACTCGCCTGGCTCCGACGCTCATCCTGGCCGCCCTGGCCGCCGCGCCCGCCTCGCTGCATGCCCAGGCCTCGGCGGATCGGGGGTGGAAGCCCGCGGAGATCGGCCTGCGGGCGGGATACGACAACAACTCCCAGGGCTCCGTGGTGGGAGCGCAGCTGCACATCCCGCTGCTCCCGTCCGGGCTGGTCGAGCTGTCTCCGAACGGCGACATCACCTTCTATCGCGGCTTGAAGGACTACCAGGTCGCGATCGATGCCGTTTTCGTCACCGGCGCGCGGCGTGCCGGGTTCTTCGGCGGCGTCGGCTGGGCGAGGCGCCGCTCGATCTTCAGCGACGGCGAGACCCCCCGCGAGTGGAAGGCGGGTTGGGACCTGGTGGCCGGGGTGCGCACCGCCGCGGACCCTCGCGCCACCCTTCCTGTCGGCATCCAGCTCGAGATGCGTTGGGTCTTCGTCGACGACGTCTACAAGCCGCAGGTTCTCACCTTCGGCGTCAACGTCCCGCTTTGGGGTTGGGGGGGCCGTCGGTAGAGGTCGAGGACATGGGGACAACCCCACCGCGATGGCCGGCGGTCGCGATCATCTTCGTCAACGCGTGCGCGTCCCCCGTCGGTTCCGGCGAGTCCGATCCCCCGAAGGGCGGTGATTACGCCCTCGAGGTCGTCGCACGGGGCCTGGAGGCCCCGCTGCTGCTCGTGGCCCCTCCGGACGACGCACGGCTCTTCGTGGTCGAGCAGGCCGGGCGGATCAGGATCGTCCGTGGCGGGTCGGTGCTCCAAACCCCCTACCTGGACCTTACGGACCGGGTGGGCAGCGGCGGTGAGCGGGGGCTTCTCGGCCTCGCGTTCGACCCCGACTTCGACACGACGGGACGGCTCTGGGTCATGTACACGGACCGCGACGGTGTCTCCACCGTGGAGGAGTTTCGTGACGTCCCCGGAACGGATCGGGCAGACCCGACCTCCGGACAGGTTTACCTCCGTCTGGCACAGCCGTACGCGAATCACAACGGGGGGCATCTGGCGTTCGGGCTGGACGGTTTCCTGTACGTCGGGCTGGGTGACGGGGGCGGCGGCGGCGACCCGCTGGGGAGCGGTCAGGACCGATCCACGCTGCTCGGCTCGATCCTTCGCGTGGACCCGCGGAGCGCTCCCGGTCCACCCTGGGCGATCCCGACGTCCAACCCGTTCGTGGGCAGTCAGGGCGCTCGGGGGGAGCTCTTCCACTACGGTCTGCGCAACCCCTGGCGATTCTCCTTCGACGGCGTCGACGGCAGGCTGTGGATCGCCGACGTCGGTCAGAACCGCTGGGAGGAGGTGGACGCCGTCGCCGTGTCCGAGAGTGGCGTCAACTTCGGTTGGAACCTCATGGAGGGACCGGACTGCTACGGCGCGACCTCCTGCGACCGCTCCGGCCTGCGGGAGCCCGTTTTCGCATACGACCACGACCTCGGATGCTCCATCACCGGCGGTCATGTCTACCGCGGAAAGATCCTTGCCGCGCTGGTGGGATGGTACGTGTTCTCCGACTACTGCGCCGGGTGGCTGCGCGCCCTGAAGCCGACCGCGGCGGGCGACGTAGAAACCGTCGTGGACCTGGGCGTGCCGCAGGGCGGCCGCGTCACGTCGTTCGGGACGGACGCCGACGGAGAGCTGTACGTGCTCGTGCAGGAGGGGATCGTCTACCGGCTCGTGGCCGCCCGGTGACCGTCAGGATCGTACGATCCTGATCGCGTTGTCGTCGAGGTCGAAGACCGTGCCCTCCCCCAGGTCCCCGAGTATCCGCTCCCGGGCCGCCATCGACGGCACCACCAGGTCCACGGACGCCAGGCCGAGAGCGCCCCGGGGAGGCCGGGGGGCTCCGCTCCCGCCCCAGACGTTGAGCCCGAAATGGTGATGGTACCCGCCGGCCGCCACGAACAGGGCACCGGGATAGTCACGGGTGGTGACCTCGAAGCCCATGCGCCGGACGTAGAAGGCCTCGGCGGCGGCCAACGTGGACACCCGCAGGTGCACGTGCCCCACCCGTGTGCCCTCGGGCAGGCGCTCGGCCGGCCTCTGCAATCCGGCCACCAGCGTCCCGGGGTCGAGGGCTTCGGTCGTCATGAACATGCGGCCGTCCGGGAGGCGCCACGCCGACGGGGCCCGGTCCGCGTAAAGCTCGATTCCGTTCCCCTCGAGGTCCTCCAGGTATACCGCCTCGCTCACGTTGTGGTCTGAGAACCCGGTGAACATCGCTCCCGCCTCGCGGGCACGGAGGGTCAGGGCCCCCAGGTCCCCTCGAGAAGGCAGGAGGAACGCCACGTGGAAGAGCCCCGTGGATCCGCGCGGCGCCGACGGCGCGCCAGGTGCCGCATGCAGAACCAGGAGGGGCGGCCCGCTCTCGGTTCCCAGGGCCGCCGTCCCCGAGTCCTCAGCCAGCACGGAAAAGCCCAGGGCCTCCCTGTACCATCGGGCCGCGCCCTCGAGATCGCTCACCCGCAGGTGGACCGCGCCAAGACGGACATCGGCGGGAAGCACGGGTGGGCGTGTCATGGCGACCTCACGGCCGGACGCCGTGCTCCGATCCCGGCGGCGTGTCCGGACGGGCGGTGAGGATCACGAAGTCGGCGAGGTCGCGATGCTCGTCGTCGCTCCACGCGCCCACGTCCGTCACGGGCTGCATCACGACGGTGAGGACGCGGGTCCCGGGTCGATACTCGATCACCTTCTCCGGGATCCCGGTGTGCCACTGGACGTGGAAGGAGCCCGCGTAGTGGACGACGAGTGCCCCGGGGCGGCGCCCGAGCGCCTGAGTGATCGATTCGGCCATGGACGCGTCCCACAGAGCCTGCGCGTCCAGAGCGTTGCCGAGGTCGTGTCGTGGGGCTTCCTCACCGGCTTCCGAGGGGGGCTCAGGCGTGGCAGGGGCCGTCTCGCGTTCACTCCGCACGGAGCCGCTGTCCCCCTTCGGGGCCATCATCTCGGCCATGAGCCGGTTCCACTGCCCCGCATACCGCTCCGAGGCGCCCGGATACGGCAGGGGCGGCAGGAATGCCTTGGCGGCCTCCGAGAGATCGTTCAGCGAGGCTGGACCGAGGCGCGTCACACGGTTCACGTACCGACGCGGTGCGTTCGCCGCGACGACCGGAAGTCGGTGGGCGCGGGCGATCTCCAACATCGGCCGGTAATCCGTATCGTACCGTTCCCACGGCCTCGAGCTACGCTTGAACTGGTCCTCGGTGATCAGGCCCTGCAGGTACTCGTCCAGCACGTACTGGACGTCCCGCTCGAACATCTCGAGCGACAGGACCACGGGTCGGCCGGCCTCCGGGCCCGCCAGCGCGCCCAGTCGCTGCGCCGCACGGAGCAGGATCTCCGACTCCACTCTGTGCCCGGTGACGTCGTCGTGCTCTTCGCCGACGAGGAGCGCGTCGATCCGGTCCACCGCCGCAAGCAGGTCCGCGAAGGAACGGTCCCGCCCGCGGGCGTCGTAGACCCGGAAGTCGGCGCCCTCCACGGGCCCGCCGGGGAGCTCGGGATGCTGACGCGCCAGGGCGGCCCCGGGAAGGCAGGTGGCGGCAGCCAACACGAGCGTCGAAACCCTGGCAATCGGTGTCACCACAGAATCATCCGCTGCAGATAAGGAACGCGCCCGACCCTCCGGGGAGGGCCGGGCGGAGTCGTCGTCTCCAAGGTAGGGAACGTACCCCCCAAGCGCCACGCGCGATCATGAGCGGCCCAGGCGACGCGCTCGCCAGTCCATTCACTCGTCCTCGGACCAGATGAGCCGGAGGAACCGCTCGGGGGCCTGGAGGAAGTCGCGCATGAGCCGCACCGGCTCCAGCTCGTCGTAGGTCACGGGGCGCACGGGCGGATCGTCGAAGGAGAGAATCTCGGCACCCGGGATCGCCATGAGCATCGGCGAGTGGGTCGCGATCACGAACTGCGAGCCGGACGCAACGGCGTCCTTCACCATCGCCAGGAAGCCGAGCTGACTCTGCGGCGACAGGGCGGCTTCGGGCTCGTCGAGGAAGAACAGACCGTCCGGGGCGAGTCGCGACCCGAAGAGGCGAAGAAACGCCTCCCCGTGTGACGCGGCGTCCGGGTTGTCGCCGTAGCGGCGGGACATGTCCGTCAGGGAAGCGCGGTGCGGTCCCATCGCCAGGCTGCGCGCATAGCCGGAGGCGCCCGCCATCTCACGGTCGATACGCGCCATCTCCGACTCGTGGTCGGCCCGCGCCCGAGCGATCTGCCTCTGGAACCCGAAGAAGTCCTCGGCTCGCAGGAAGAAGCCACGATGTGTTCGCCGCCTCCACGAAAGCCGGAAGTGCCGGGCGAGGCGGCGCTGGGCCTCGAGCGTGGGGTCGGCCGAGAGTCGTGTCGAGCCCACCGCCGGTAGGTCCACGGCGAGCGCGAGCGATTCGAGGAACGTGGACTTTCCGGTTCCGTTCTCTCCGACCAGGAGCGTGACCGACGCCTCCAGATCGATGCCCGCGAAGCCTCTCAGCGCCGGCACCGAGAACGGGAAGGCGTGGACCTCTTCCGGAGCTTCGTAGCGCACGGCGGCCAGCTGGACGGGCGGCAGGTCCGCGCCCCGCGGTGCCACGCGCCGGTTCCTGGCGACCCGCTAGCGGGCGTCCGGAGACCAACGGTTGTCGGCCCGGTTGACGTCCGGGAAGCGCCGCTCCGGATCCAGAACCACCTCGGTCACGGCGCCCGAGACCTCCAGCCGGATGGCCATGGCCCCGGAGCGCCACTCTCGCACGTCCGCCATTGCCCGACTGCGGGCACCCGTGTCCGTACGTACCTCGACGATGACCGGCATCGGGATCTCGCCCCGGTCCTCCACGACCACGGTGACCGCTCCGTCCCCCTGGGTCACCTGCCCGATGCCCTGATCCAGGACACGGGTCGTGTACATCCAGGGTTGGAAGTACCAATCGAGGTCGCGGCCGGACACGTCCTCGAAGGTCCAGAACAGGTCCAGCGGCGTCGGGTGCTTGAAGGCCCATCGACGCAGGTACGCGCGCAGCGCGCCGTCGAAGACGGCCGGGCCCAGGATGGCGCGGAGCGCCCTGAAGACCGTCGCGGGCTTCTGATAGGATGCGATTCCGCGGTTTCCGAACGGTCCGTAGAGATCGGCAGGACGCATGGATTCCGTCTCCCGGTCGGTCCCGGCCACCCGTAGGTATCGGTCCATCGTCGAGAGCCCGGCATCCTCTTCCGGAAAGAGCAGCGGGGTCGCCAGGTCCTCCGCGAACGACGCCAGCCCCTCGTCCATCCAGGCGTGGCTGCGCTCGTCCGATCCCGCCACCATCGGCCACCACATGTGTGCGAGCTCGTGCGAGATCACCCCGTACAACGCCAGTGGCGTGCGTCCACCCCCGATGATCGTGATCATGGGGTACTCCATTCCACCCCCTATGACCCCCTCGTTGACCGTCATCTGCGGGTATGGATACGGATACCAGCTCGAGTGCGTCTCGATCGCGTGTCGCGCGAACTCGGCACTCCGCCCCCAGTTGGGCTTGTCGGGGCGATAGAACGTGTAGATCGCGGAGCGGGCCGTCGTGCCATCGTCCGCCGGGTATTCGGCGACGGTACCGTCCCACACGTACCGGCTCGAAGCGCCCCAAGCGAAGTCCCGCACATTGTGTGCGGCGAAGCGCCAGGTCAGCGTCCCGTCCGTTCCTGCAGGCGCGGTCGCTCGTCCCTCGTCCCGGTCCCTCCGGGTCACGATGTGGGTCACGCGCCCGCGCTCCAACGAGCGCATCCTGGAGACCGCATCGGCGGTCAGCACCTCGTCCGCATTCTCGAGGACCCCCGACGCGCTCACGAGCCAGCCGCCAGGCACGGTGACCTCCACGGTGAAGTCCCCGTAGTCGAGGTAGAACTCCCCGTCTCCCAGATAGGGGTCACGCACCCAACCGCGCAGATCGTCGTACGTCGCAACCTGCGGGTACCACTGTGCGAGGTAGAACACCTCGGAGGCCTCGCGCCCCATGCGGAACGTCCCCTCAGGAACCAAGAAGCCCCAATCGATCTCGACAACAGCGGAGGCACGCGGAAGCAGAGGTGTTGTCAACGGCACGGACAGCACCGTGCCCACCGAGCCGGCCGCCCGTTGTAACGGAACAGCACGTCCCTGGACTACGATCCTCGTCACGTCGAATCCACCCGTGATCGGTGCGGTCCGATTCCGCGGACTACCCGGTGCGAACACGTTCTGCGCGAGGTTGAGCACGATCTCGCGCAGCGTATCCGGGGACTGATTCTGGTAAACGATCGCCTCCGATCCCGTGACACGATTCTCCTCCGGGATGAGGCGTGTCCGAATGTCGTATGCGACGCGCTGCTGCCAGTACGATCCACCGGGGGCACCCGAGCGGCTGCGGGTGTCGTTGAGAAGCGCAGCCCGGTACGCGTCCGGAACGGGAATCGTGTCTGCGGGCAGCATCAGAAGACCGGCGAGGGCGAACGGATGCATCATGACGGACCTCCGACCTCGGGCCGGCTCGTAGGCTGCTTGGCATGACGGCCGGTCCCAGGCGGGACCGGCGGCATCCGGAGTGTCGCTCCGGGGGGTCGGGGCCAGCAACCCCCCGGACGCGATGGATGGTCAGCGAAGCGCCGGCGAACGGCTCAGATCTGCTCGAGGTCCTTGCGCGCCCGGTCCAAGACCTCGCGGATCCGTTCGATCCGCTCCTCGTCCGAGCGCGCCGCGGCCTTGAACGCGGTCTTCGTCAAACGGCCCCACGCGCTCCAGATCTCCGCGCTCTCCGGGCCCACGGTCCCGCTCCATTCCTTCCAGCCGCCGGCGCGTTTCCAGATGCGGGCGATGGACTCCTCGTGAAGCAGGATCTCCTCCCGCCCCGCGTCCGTCAGCTGATACACCTTCTTGCCATCTTCCTCCTGGACCCTGACGAGGCCCTCGTCCTCGAGCTGCTGCAGTACCGGATAGACGGTCCCGGCGCTGGCCTGATAGAGGCCCCCGGAGCGCTCCTCGAGCCTCTTCATGAGCTCGTATCCGTGCGCCGGACCGTCATCGAGAAGGGACAACAGGGCCAGTCGGACTTCCCCCTGACGAAAGAATGCCCGCCTGGGGCCCTGACCCCTCCCCGCCCGACCCCTTCCCCGCCGGCGGGGCCCGAACCCGAAGTCCCAATCGAAGATCCAGTCGAAATCCCGGCTCATGCATCCGATTCCAATCATCCTTCAATCCTCCGCGATGCAACGGACAATGTATCGTAGATTGTGTCGTACGATATATACTCCGATGCATCGCCGCAAGGCGTTTCGGGTCGGGTCAGATTGTGGACGATTCTCTCAAAAGCTCAGCGTCGCCCCAGCTCCTCCAACTCCTCGAGCGTGCGCGGCCAGTCGTCTCCGAGAAGGCGGCTGAGCCCGCGGTCGGCGAGGACCTTGCCCCCGGTCTGGCACCTGGCACAGTAGTTGGTTTCCCGATCCGCATACCTGATGCGCTGGATCGGTGACCCACACTGTGGGCATGGCTCCCCGAACCGGCCGTGCGCGGCCATGCCAGGGTGGAAGGCCGTGATCTTCTCGGGGAACGCGCCCGCGAACTCCTCGCGCAGACGGGCGATCCACTCGCGCAGGGACGCCTGGGCGACCCAGTGCAGGCGCGACATCTCCTCGCCGTCCAGCTGGTGCGTGGTGCGCAAAGGGGAGAGACGGGCCTGGAGCAGGATCTCGTCCGAGTGGGCGTTTCCGATCCCACTCAGGATCCGCGGATCGGTCAGCGCCCGCTTGAGCGTCCGGTTCTCGCGCCTCAGCGCCGCCGAGAACTCCTCCAGCGAGCTGTCCAACACCTCGAGACCACCGGGATCGAGAGCTCCCAGGGCCTCATCCCCCCATACGGCGTGTAGTGAGGCCCGCTTGTGCGAGGCGCGCTCGGTGAGAAGAAGCGTGCCCGCAGGGAAGTCGAAGGCCCCGTGTGCACCTTTCCTGGGGACCGCCGCTCCCCTCTTCTTCCAGTGGAAGCGTCCCGAGATCATCAGATGGAAGACGAGATGGAGCCCGTCCTCGAGGTGCCAGACGATCCGCTTTCCGATTCGCCCG
Organism: Gemmatimonadota bacterium; assembly: GCA_003248075.1. Taxonomy (GTDB): domain Bacteria; phylum Gemmatimonadota; class Gemmatimonadetes; order Longimicrobiales; family Gaopeijiaceae; genus SZUA-318. Next base: position 63,580 of record QJYK01000207.1, read on the forward strand.
AATCCGGTGACCACTCTTCCCTCGGCGGCGGCGATCGGCGGATCCCAGGTGCGCAGCAGCGACGGCGACCGCAGCCGGATCCGTTCCAGGCGCTGGCCCGCAAGGTCGCGCTCGAGGGCCTCCACGTAGGCTGTGATCTCGGGGAGTTCCGGCATGTTCCCATGGTACCCGCGGCGGCCGCCTGAGACGAGCCCCTTGCGGCCAGGCTCCTCGGGCCGGAGGTTTTCTGTACGCCAGACGGGAGGCTCCCATGGAAGCTCGCTGCACGGGGTGCGGGGGGCGGGTGATGCCGTACCACCAATACGTCACCCACTTCAGGCCGACTGCGACATGCGCGTCCTGCGGGCGTGTCGTGCGCTTCCGGTTCTTTTCCCCCGTCCTGGTCGTGCTGGGCACGACCGTGCTCGTCTTTTTCGGCTTCACGCGGTTCGTGGACTCGGTGGCCCTGGAAGTCACCGTGGGAGCGGCGCTGATCCTGCTCGGGCTCCTCGGCGACCTCTGGACCTACAAGAAGGTCGCATGGGATCCGGTACGCAGTGAAGGCGAGGCCACGGGCTCGCGTACCGCCTCAGCGTAGGTCCAGCACCTGGCGCGTTACCAGGTCCCAGTAGGATCCGAAGCCCCCGGCGACCGCCACCGACACCGGTTGCAGCGTCTGCGTCGAATAGTAGCCGGGCACCGACGACGGGTGCGGCAGGCCCGACGTGGGAAAGTAGCTCCGGATGATCACCGCGTCGGGATCTGCGGGGAGGGTGGCCAGGTTGTCCAGCCACGCAGCGAGCGTCCCGCCGCCCGCGAGGTAGAACTCCACGTTGGACGTGTAGAACGCGGTGAGCTCGACCCCCACCTCCTCCATCACCCGACCGATCTCACGCACGGCCCTGGGCCCCGACAGATCGCCGACGACAGGCACGATCCTGTTCGAGAGATGGAGTGCACGCACGGTCTCGTAGCCCGTTGCGCTCGCGAGCCAGGATGAGGGCTCACCCTCGATGTCGGTCTCCAGCACGAGCTGTCGGTAGGTCGGATAGTAGGGCCGTGGCCGTCGCCCGAAGCTGGTGAAGCGCAGGTCCATCCCCCAGCGGATGAACTCCTCGTGGAATCGCGCGATGGTCGCGCGGTCCTCGTCCGTGAGGGGTATCCCCATCTCGGAGACGGCCCGATCCACCTGTTCACGCAAGGCCACGACGACCGCCGAGTCGGCCCGATGCCCGTCGACCCACGTCACCACCTCATCCAGCGATCGAACCGACCACGCGCCGGGGTCGGGTGGGGCCGGTCGACCGAGCAGGCCACTTAGGAACTCGACGCGGGTCGGTGCTCTCTCGACGAGCGCCTTGAGTAGGAGGTGCTCGAGCAGATTGTCTCGTCGGATGTCGGTGATGAAGGCCAGGTCGGGCCCGAGGCGTGCGATATAGGAGTAGTTCTGGTCGGGTCCGACACCGACGTAGCCCCCGCCGTGCAGCCCGAGCCGGTCCAACGCACCCACGACCTTGAGGTAGCCTCGCTCGTTCGAGATCAGGTTGTCGGTGTCGAAGTAGCCGGCCGGCTCGGATATGCGCTCGATCAGCGCCCCGAAGACCGAATCGGGGAGGGCTCCGGCCGGCGACGTGGAGCGCGCCGGACTCGTGACCGCCTGGGACGCCCCCCGGTCGCAGGCCGCGACTGCGCACAGCGCGAGAGCCAGGGGGAGGGAGAGGGGGAGGAAGGTCCCCCTACGCCGCTCAGCCACCCGGACGTCTCGGGATCGGCACGGAATCGCCCGGGTCGGCCCGCACGCCGGCCTGGTTCATCCGTTGCTGCAGCGCCGGTACGCGGTCGGTCAGGTAGGCGTTGAGACGCTCGATGAGGGCAGGAACATCGTCCCAGGCCCGTTCGATCGCCCGCAGCTCATCCGCCGTGGGCGGACCCGCGTTCCTCTCCAGGCCGCCGGCGACCCGACCGAGCCCCGCCCTCTGCACCTCGGCGCGGAGTGAATCGAGCTCCTCGCCGAGGGCCTTGGCTTCGGCGACGAGCGCGTCGTCGGCGTCGACCTCCTCGAGGAGCGTGCTCGCCCCGTCCACGATGTCCTCGAGCCGCCGCAGCGTCCGCGTGGCCTGGGACAGCGAGCCCGAAAGGACCGCCGCGCCGCGTGCCGCACGGTGACGGGCCTCGAGTGCCACCCTGTCCACCTCCACGCGCGGGTCCATCCGCACGGTGACTTCGCGCTCCGCCACCTCGTCACCCGCCTCGAGCCGCACGAGGTAGGTGCCTGGAAGAACCAGAGCGCCCCGGGGCGGTCCGCCGAATCCTCCGCCTCCACCCCCACCCCCGCCGGCACCCTCGGACGCCCCCGCCGGCGGCTCTTCGCGCATGTCCCAGACGACCTCGTGCAAGCCCCGCTTCCCCGAGCCCTCGAGCTTGCGAATGGCTTCACCCGTCGTCGTGGCGATCGTGAGCGTCGGTGCATCCGGTAGCTCGTCGGGGAGCCAGTAGCGGATCACCGCCCCGTCCGCGGGCCCGGGCGCCTCGTACAGATCGCCCCAGAACGGCCACCCTCCGGTTCGGAACCACTCGGTCGCGGTCGGCACGGGAAACAGGGTCATGGACCTGTCCGAGACGAGCCCTTCGGCCATGGTCACGAGCGGGCCCAGGTCGTCGAGGATCCAGATGCTGCGCCCATGCGTCCCGAGGATGAGGTCGTCGTCGCGCGGGTGGATCATGATGTCGTCGACGGGCACGGTCGGGAGCCCTTTCATGCGGTGCCACGTCGCACCTCGATCCACCGATACGAAAACGCCGATCTCGTTGCCCACGAAGAGCAGGTTTTCGGCGGCGGCATGCTCACGCACAGCGTTGACCGAATGCTCGGGCAGACCCGAGGAGATCGAGCGCCAGGACGCGCCGAAGTCCTGGCTCACGAACACGTACGGGCGGTAGTCGTCGTCGAAATGACGGTCGAAGGTGACATACACGCGGCCGGTCTCGTGCGCGGACGCGGCGATTCGACTTACGTAGGACCGACCCGGGAGCCCACCCACGTTGGCGATGACGTTGGTCCAGTTGGCGCCCCCGTCGCGCGTCACCTGCAGGTTGCCGTCGTCGGTGCCCACCCAGAGCACGTCGGGTGAGCGCGGGGACTCCTCGATCACGGTGATCGTGCCGTAGGCGCTGATCCCGTCGTTTCCCGAAAGTGTCTCCTCGGTGACCACCGCACCCATGATCTCGAGCGTGTCGCGGTCGATGGACCTGGTCAGGTCGGGACTGGCCTCCTCCCAGGTGGCTCCGCCGTCGCGCGAGCGCATGAGGTGGTTGGATCCCACGTACACGGTTCCCGGCGTGTGCGGGGACGGCGCGATCGGGGCGTTCCAGTTGAAGCGATACTCGCGCTCCGGATCCTCTTCCGTGGGTCGGTCGGCCGGCCGGAGGTTCCAGCGCTCCCCGGTCACGAGGTCGACCCGGCCCGAGTTCCCGCCCTGCGACTCGGTGTACAGGACGTTCGTATCCCTCGGATCGAACTCGTTGTAGAAGCCGTCGCCACCCCAGACGTCCAGCCAATCGCGGTTACGCAGGCCGTACTCGGTGAGCGTGTGGTTGGGCGCGCACCAGGAGCTGTTGTCCTGGAGCCCGCCACAGACCCTGTAGGGGTCGTTCAGATCGGCGCCGACCTCGTAGAACTGGCCGATCGCCAGATTGTTGTGGTGTCGCCACGTACGCGAGCCGTCCCAGCTGGACGCGATCCCCCCGTCGTTGCCCAGGATCAGGTGGCTCGAGTTGGCCGGGTCGATCCACAGCGCGTGGTGATCCACGTGGATCCCCTCCGCGGCGTCTCCCTCCCACCAGGTCCGACCGCCGTCGTCCGACGCGCTGAAGGACACGCCCCCGAGGTAGACGCGCTCCGGGTTGTTCGGGTCGATGCGCACCTGGCTGAAGTACATGGGTCGGGGGTTTCGGTCGCTCACGCGCCGCCAGCTCTCGCCCCGGTCGTCCGATCGGTACAACCCCCGCCCTGCTCCGTCGGACTCCACCAGCGCGTAGACCAGGTTACCGTCCCGCCGGTACACGTCGATCCCGATGCGACCCTTGTCGCCCTCCGGAAGCCCGCGGGTCAGCTCGACCCAGGTGTCTCCGCCGTCGGTCGTACGATAGAGCCCGCTCCCGCCCCCGCTCGCGCTGAAGCCGAACGCCGTGCGCCGGCGCTGGTACATGGCGGCGAACAATGTGTTGGGGTCGCCAGGGTCCATGGTAAGGTCGATGGCTCCGGTGTTCTCGTCCACGTACAGAACCCGCTCCCAGGTGCGCCCGCCGTCCGAAGTGCGGTACACGCCCCGCTCCGCGTTGGGGCCCCACAGGTGCCCGACGGCGGCGACGAAGGCGACGTCCGGGTTGGACGGGTGCAGGCGGATGCGCGCCACGTGGCGGGTGCCTTCCAGGCCCGCCGGGGTCCACGTGCGTCCTCCGTCCGTCGAGCGGAACACGCCGCAGCCATAGGGCGAGCTCTGGCGGTTCTGGGGCTCACCCGTACCGACCCACACCACGTTCGGGTTCGCCTGGAGGATGGTGACGTCGCCGATGGAGGAGCAGGGCTGTTCGTCGAAAAGCGGCGTCCAGCTCATGCCCTGGTTGGTCGTCTTCCAGACGCCGCCGGTCGCGAGCCCCACGTAGAAGATCGATGGGTTCGACTCGACCGCGTCGATGTCCGCCACGCGGCCTCCGGTGATCGCTGGGCCCACCTCGCGGAAGGACAGACCCTCCAGCGCGGTTTCGACGGGTTGCTGCGCGGCGGCAGCGAGCGGCATCCAGGCCGTGCCCACTGCGACGATGGCCATGCCGGCGGGTGTCGGACGCATCATGGCTGGCTCTCCGGGATCGATGGTAGGAGCCTCGAAACGGCGCTGCCATCGGAAGCGGCGCAAGTGCCCCGGGTGCCCCGCTCGTCCGCCAGACCCCGGAGGGGGGGAGGCGGCCCTCAGCCGTCGGACGATCCCTCCCCGTCGGGAATCTCGGGGGGCGGCTCCTGCAGGGACGCGCGCAGCACCCCGCGAGCGTCGTGGAGGAACCACACGAACACGGCGATCGAGCCGATCACCAGCACGTAGATCGCCGTCCAGGTGGCGGCGGACAGCAGGCTCATGGTCTGGCCTCCGAGCGCGGGCCCGGCCCGGGGGCCTCGCCCAGCCACTGGCCCAGCGCGAACGCCAGCGCCGAAAGGGGCAACGCGACCAGCACGGCGTACTCCTGCCACAGGTCGAAGCCGAAGCCGGCGATGGACACCTGCCAGATCATCGTCCCCCACTGCTCGCTCTCGAGCCCGTACAGATTGACCAGCAGGTAGACGGCCGCCGAGGCGAAGGCACCGACCAGGCTGGACGCCAGCCCGGCGGCCGGCTTCAGACGCCGACGGAGGAAGAGGGCCGCGGAGATCGGCACGAACGCCGCGCCCACCAGCATGGTCGCCATGAACACCCACGCCGACACCATCGAGGTGAAGAAGAGCGCGAGTGCCATCGAGACGACGCAGGCCAGGACGATGGCCCAGCGGGTGAGCTTCAGGAGGGCCTGGTCGGAGAGCGACGGGTTCACCAACGGTCGGTAGAGGTCGTAGGACAGGTTGCCCCCGGCGATGAGCAGATACGAGTCGATGGTCGACATCCCGGTGGCGATCACCCCCGCCACGAACAGGCCCTTGAGCCCGACCGGGAGAACGCCCGTGACGAGGGTCAGCAGCGCGTACCTCGGCTCGACCTCGAGCCCCGAAGCCTGAGCGGCCATGCCCAGCAGCGTCGTGATCCAGTCGTAGGAGCTCCAGAGCACGAGGCCGATGGCGAGGGAGACGTACACGGCCCGCTTCCCCGTGGCGGCGAAGATGCGCTGGTAGATCGCGGGCTCGACCAGGACCGAAAGGGAGCCAAGGGAGAAGACCACGAGCACCGGCAGCGGATACGTCCCACGCGGGTCGAAGTACGATGCGGGCAGCGCGGCCGGCAGCGCATCCACCCCCCCGATGCCGTCCAGAGCGACCACCGCCGCTACACCCAGGGTGACGCACATCAGCATGAACTGGATCGTGTCCGTGAAGGCATCCGCCAGGAGTCCACCCATCAGGGTGTAGACGACCGACACCACCGCCCCGATCACGACGCCCCATACGAACGGAACACCGAGGACAACGTCGAGCAGGACGCCGATCCCCATGAGCGCGAGCAGGGGCAAGGAGTAGAAGAACGACGCCAGTGCGATCACGGCTCGCGTCGCTCGCCCATAGGCTGCGTCCGCGACGTCGGGTAGCGACAGGAACCCCCGGTCGCGCAGGCGGCCTGCCAGCAGCAGCGCGGTCAGCAAGACCCCGAAGTAGTAGGGACGGGCGTACCAGAACCAGCCCACGACGCCGTCGACGTATCCGACCTCGGACTCCCCGAGCAGGACGTCGAGCCCGTAGTACGTCGAGACCAGAGTGCAGACCAACAGGGGCGCCGTCATCCGGCCGCCGGCCACGAAGTAGTCGCTGAAACCCTTGATGGAGTGGGAGACGACCCACCCCACGGCGAGCACACCGACCACGTACCCGACGGTGATGGACAGATCGAGGGGGCCCAAGGTCGCGCCTGCCTTCCGGTCTCAGGGAGCGCGCAAGGTAGGGCCCCCGGGGGTGCTACCGCAGCCTCTGCTCCCGGGTGATGTCGTCTGGGGTGCCGCGTTGGCCGTCGGGTCCCATGGACCCAACCAGGAAACCGCTTCGATGGGACTCGAAGTAGTACAGGTTCCCCCAAGGGTCCTCGGGAGAGCTCGTGAACTCGCGTCGCAGCCACCCGTCGAAGTTGGACGGGAGGCCTTCGCCGCGGTTGACGCGTGCCGTGAGTTGGCTCGACATGGCCTCCAGACGACTGGGCACGATCTTCGACTTGAGGCCGTCCAGCAGCGGCCTCGCCTTTTCGGTCATGGCCGCCCGCGTCTTCGGCACCACCATCCCCACGGCGAGTGCCAGAACCACCAGGGTGAACAGCTTCTTGAGCATGGCCTCTTCCGTGTGTCGGCAGTGCGATTCCAAGGTCGGGAACCGACGCGTGGACGGCAACGGTCGGCTCCGAAGGACGGACGTGCTCCCGGCCCGCGGCCGAGGGCCGATTCCACACTCGGGCCGGGCTCCGGCACGCCACTTGCCCTTGAAGCCGAAAGCTTTGTCCGATCCACCTCCCGGGGAGGAAGACCATCGCTCATCGTGTGTCCAGTGGCCTCGTGGCCGGTGCGGCCACGCTCATCGTCCTCGCAGGGTGCTCCAACGAGCTTCCCCTCGACGGGACGGTTTCCACGGTCGTCACGATCGACGTGCCGGCAGGGACCTACGACGAGCTCGAGTCCGAGGTCGACAAGCCCGTGGACGACGCCGACGACGTGGCGTTCCTGCAGGACCATTCCGAGTTCGAGGGTGTGAGCATCCGCGTCGAGGGGACCTTCAACGGGAACCCGTTCGTGTTCACCCAGGACCTGAACGAGGAGAGCTGGTTCATGACCTCCGGGGGCACGCTCGTGGACCCCGACACGGCGGGGCACGGTGGAGCCAACGGGGCGCTGGTGGAGGCCAACATCCGGCGCTCGATCGATGCCTTCGTGGACCACGACGAGGACGGCGAGCACGACGACTGAGACACGATGCTCTCCGGGCCGTGGTCACGTCGGTGCGTGATCACGGCCCGGTCGTGCGAAGGGCCGTCGCCGCTCGGGTCGCTCAGCGTCGCAACAGCGCCTCGAGCAGCTCCTCCCACTCCTCTTCGAAGGGGGAGCTGTCCCCCGTGACGTTCCCCACCCGGGTCACGGTGAGCGGGCGGCTCAATGTCCGCTCACCGACCTTGAGCGCGACGGTGTAGGTTCCCGGACCGGACATCGGGCCCTGTCCACCGCGGCCCCGTCGGAAGAGGCCCCCGAGGCCGCCGCCCGGCCGGATGATGTCGGCGAGCTCACGCATGCGCCCGAAGTCGAAGCCGCCGCCCCCTCGGCCACCCGTCGATTCCCCGGGTCGCTCCTCGAACGCCTCGGGGTCTCCCGTCGCGCCCCCACCGAATCGGCCGCCGCCGCCGAACATCTCGCTCCGGTCGGTCTCGCCCGTGAACAGTCCGATCTGCCTACGGAGAGGGGCCTCCTCCCACCCCTCGGCGATCAGCGAGTCCAGGACGATCCGGGCGCGCGCCGCGAGCTCGACGCTGTCCCGTCTCTGCGAGGGCGACAGCGTCTCCGGGGGCTGCGGTCCGCGGAAGTTCCAGGTCAGCGTGTGGATGCCCGGAGTCGCGGGACCGTCGAGCGTGTTCACGACCTCCCCGTCGGGTCCGGTGATCGTGACCGTCACCCGGGGTCCTCGTTGACCCGCGCCCCCGCGCGCCTGCGGCGGCGCCGTACCGCTCTGGTCGTCGCTCGCCATCGCCGGGCGTCCGCCCGCCGGAGCCAGCGTGGACGCCACGCCCTCGCCGACGAAGTAGCTGATCTCGGCCACGGAGCCGGGAGTCGGCCGCTCGAACCACTGTTGGCCCGTCGACTCACCCCCACGGGCCTCCTGGCCGAACTGGAAGGCGGGCTTCGGCTCGAAAAGGGCGAGCCCATCGGCGATGACCCGATCCGACAGCTGCTCGAGCGGCGCCACGTCCACGATCCAGATCGAGCGCCCGTGTGTCGCAGCGATGAGCTCGCGATCCCTGGGGTGGACCTCCAGGTCGTGGACCGGAACCGCGGGGAGTCCGTTCATGAACCGGGCCCACGAGCCACCCCGATCCGTGGACACGTAGGCGCCGACGTCCGTCCCCACGAAGAGCAGGTTCGGGTTGTGTGGGTCCTCCTCGAGGACGTGCACGAAGTCCGCCGAGCCGTGCGGCAGTCCCGCCGCGATCGAACGGAAGGTGCGCCCCCCGTCGTCCGTCGCGAACACATAGGGAGTGAAGTCGTCGCGCCGGTGGTTGTCGAAGGTCACGTAGAAGCGGTTCCGGTCGTGGCCGGACGCCTCGATGCGGCTCACGTAGGTACCAGGCGGGACCTCGCCGAAGCGGTCGGTCAGCTCCGTCCACGACGCGCCGTCGTCCTGGGTCCGCCACACCCGACCGTCATCCGTGCCGGCGAACAACCACCCGCGCTCGAGTGGCGACTCGTCGAGTGCGACCACCGTGGCGAACGTCTCGGCGCCGGTCGCGTCGACCGTGATGCCGCCGGTGGTCTCGAGGCTGACCCTCACCTTCTCGGCATCGGCGTGGGAGAGGTCCGGCGAGATCGGCTTCAGGTGCTCCCCCCACTCGGTGCTCTTGACCACCCGGTTTCCGGCCGCGTAGAACCAGCTCCGGTCGTGGGCCGACTGGAAGAAGGGTGTGTTCCAGTTCCAACGCATGGCATACGCGGCGGAGTCGGCGCTCGCGCGGCGCCTCAGGTCCCGGATCCGCGCGTCGCTCTCGGGAACCCCCTCGTCCATCAACGTGACGATGGTGTCCTGGTAGGGGCGCCAGACGTCTTGCCAGTCGGGCTTCTGCAGGCTCGTGCGCTCGCCGGTTGCGGTGTTCACCCGCCCCATGTTGCCGCCCTGCGACTCCACCCAGGCGACGGTCGGATCCTCCGGGTCTTGGGCGCTGACGAATCCGTCTCCGCCACCGATGGTGGCCCAGTGGTAGTTGCTGATGTTCCCCTGTGCCACCCGGCTCGGTGCGCACCAGGTGCCGTTGTCCTGGAGTCCACCGCACACGCGGTAGGGGATGTCCATGTTGTAGCTGACGTCGTAGAACTGCCCGATGGCGAAGTGGTTCAGCGGGCTCCAGTTGCCCCCACGATCGTAGCTGATCGCCACGCCGCCGTCGTTGCCGACCACGATGCGCTCGGGATCGTTCGGATCGATCCACATCGCATGATGATCGACGTGGACCTCGTTGGTCGTAGAGCCGTAGGTCTTTCCGCCATCGTCGGAGAACTGCAGGGGCGTCGAGGAGAAGTAGACGCGGTTCTCGTCTCGCGGGTCCACGCGCACCTGGGAGTAGTAAAAGGGACGCGTGTTCACGTCGTTCATCTTCTCCCAGCGCACGCCCTCGTCGGTGGATCGATAGAGGCCGCTTCCGCCCGAGCCGTCGGCCTCCTTCTCGGCCTCGACAATGGCGTACATCGTGTGCGGGTTCGACGCGGAGATCGCGAGCCCGATGCGACCCTTTTCGGCCGCCGGGAAGCCGTTGCCGGACACCTCGGTCCAGGTGTCCCCTCCGTCCGTGGTCTTCCACAGCCCACTGCCCGGCCCACCGCTCTGCAAATAGTAGGGTCCGCGCTCGCGCTCCCACGCGGCTGCCCACAGGACCTCGGGATGGTGGGGGTGCATGATCACGTCGACGAAGCCCGCGCGGTCGCTGATGTGCTTCACGAGCTCCCAGGTATCCCCACCGTCCCTGGTCCGATACAGGCCACGCTCCGGGTTCGGGCCCCAGATGTGCCCGAGCGCCGCCACGTAGACGACGTCCGGGTTCGTGGGATGTACGACGATGCGCCCGATGACCTGGGTCTCCTCCAGGCCCTTGGCGTCCCAGGTCTCGCCGCCATCCGTCGACTTGAAGATCCCGCCCCCCGGAGAGATCGAGTTACGCGAATCCTCCTCGCCGGTGCCGACCCAGATGTGCATGGGGTCGGACGGGGCGATCGCCAGATCGCCCATCGACACGATCCTCTGGTTCGTCCACAGCGGACGGAAGGTCGTTCCGTTGTTCGTCGTCTTCCAGACGCCGCCACCGGCAGCCGCCACGTAGAACGTCTTCGAGGGGCTGGGCAGCCCTTCGACATCCGTGACCCGGCCCATCATGTTCGTGGGCCCCACCGACCTCCAGCGGAAGGCGTCCATCGCGCCGTCCGGAAGGGCGCGTGTGAGTTGAGCGGTGGCAGGGCCTCCACCGAGGGCGAGGCCGGTGAGCGCGGTCAGGACAATGGTGCGTCGCATGATTCGTATCCTGCCAGGAGATGCGTGCGCAGCTGCCGTGATGCAGCGACAGGGGCAATCTAGAGTCCCCCGACCGTGAGGACAGTGGAAGGGCCGGGGGCGTTGAGGCCGGCTCGCCCAGGCCCTCGCGGTCCGAGCCGCGGCCAACCCACCCGGGCTGGCGATCCACGCCGCCCCCGGTCATCGTGTGGACCCTGCCAAGCGTCTCAACACCGCCTCACGGAGGTGCCCGTGTTCCCGTCGCGCCGTCTGCGCTTCCGCGCGCTACCGTTCGTCGTTCTGGCCGCCACCGGTCTCTGGGGTGCCGGCCTCGCTCCTGCCTCGGCTCAGGAATCGGCGCCCGCTGTCAACCCGGACGCCGACCACTACGTCCTGCCTCCCGAGTCCGTTCAGCGCATCTTCGCGACCGACAAGAACTACGCGACCCTCGAATACATGAGCCCCGACGGAGACCACTTTCTCGTCGTCCACCAGACCGAGCTGTCGACCCTCGCGCTGATGTCGAAGGAGACGTACCGGCTGGCCGAGCTCGAGCTGCGCCCGCAGACCGACCGGCTCTGGCATCTGGACACGTACGGAATCGACGGCTTCCGCTTCTACTCGGTCTCCCAGAGGCGCTTTGTCGACGTGGATCTTCCCGGAGGCACCTTCGCCAGCGATCTCACGTGGTCGCCGGACGGAGATCGCATCGCATTCCTCGCCCACCTGCCCACCCATACGGAGGTATGGACGGCGGAAGCCGCGACGGGCCGGGCACGCCGCGTATCGGATGCCCGGGTTCTCGCGACGGTGGGAACCAGCGCGCAGGGGCAGGGCTCCCGTCCCTCGGACATGCTGCAGTGGACACCGCAGGGCACGATCCTCACGCTGCTCGTGCCCTCGAACCGTGGACCGGAGCCCTCGGACAGCCGGATCCCGACCGGCCCCGTGGTACGTCACACCCGTCCCGAACCGACGCGCACCCCCACGTACCCGAACCTGCTCGAGGACGCCCACGACGAGGACCTCTTCGAGTACTACACCACGAGCCAGCTGGCCGAGCTCACGCCCGGGCGTCGCCCCGTCGCGATCGGGGAGCCGCGCATGTACGAGTCGATCTCCCTCAGCCCCGATGGAGAGCACATCCTGGCCGTGCACATGGAGCGACCTTTCTCGTACATCACGAGTTACCGAGGCTTCCCCCGCGAGACGGTCGTCATGGACCGGAGGGGAGCGGTCGTGTCGACGCTCGCCTCGTCACCGCTACAGGAGGGGCGCTCCGGGTTCGGCGGCGGGAGCGGTGGTGACGATCCTCGCGCGTTCGCCTGGCGGCCGGACGGCGCGGGTCTCTCATTCCTGCAACGTGCGCCCCGCGACGGAGACGCGCCCGGACCCGACAGGATCATGCTGGCCAGGCCGCCGTTCGCGCTCGACGCGTCGAGCGCGGTGGCCGAGAGCCCGGATCCGATCCGCTCGATCGCCTACTCGCGCGACGGACGCCACGCATTCGCATCGGTGACGAAAGAGGGGAGCGCCGGCATCGTGCACTTCTCGCTCGACAACGCGTCGCCGTCCCCTGCGACCCTCGTCGCCTTCCACGAGACGGAGGATCCGCTCACGCAGCCCGGGGATCTGCTCACGGCGCGCACCGGGAACGGCCTCGAGTACGCGCTGGTCTCGACCGATGGCGCGGCTGCGTACCTGGAGGGACCGGGATATGCGGCCGACCTTCGTCCGACTCCGTTCGTCGACCGTATCCCCCTCGGGGGTGGTACGAAGACCCGGCTCTTCGAAGGCTCGAAGTCGTCGTGGGACCGCCCGCTCGTCGCCCTCGACGCGGACCTGTCCCGCATGATCGCGAGCCGCGAGTCCGTCACGGACTTTCCGGACTCGTTCTTGTGGACCCGGGACGGTGGCTTCGGCGACAACCTGACGAACAACGTGGACCCGTTTCCCGAGGTCACCGCCGCGCGCAGGGTCGACTTCGAATTCGAGCGTCGGGACGGGCTGAAGGTCCAGGGCCGCGTGTCGATGCCCGTGGGTTGGGAGGACGGTGATGCGCCGGTCCCTGCGATCTTCTGGACCTACCCCCGCGAATACGAGACCAACCAGGGATACGAGAACGCGGCGATCGAGGCCCGCAACAAGAACGCGTTCACCCACATGAGCTGGCTGCGCTGGTCAGACATATGGCTCACACAGGGGTATGCGCTCGTCTACCCCGACATCCCGATCATCGGCGAGAACTACAACGACACCTACATCGGGAATCTGGTGGACGCGATGTACGGCGCCATACGCGCGGTCGACGAGCTGGGGGTCGTGGACATCGATCGCATCGGGCACGGCGGCCACAGCTACGGCGCCTTCGCCACCGCGAACATCCTCGCCAACGCCCCCTTCTTCAAGGCGGGCATCGCCGGTGATGGCGCCTACAACCGGTCGCTCACCCCGGACGGATTCCAATCGGAGCGGCGCTCGATCTGGGAGGCGCCGCAGACCTACGTCGAGATGTCACCCTTCTTCAAGGCCGACCAGCTCGACACGCCGTTGCTCATGTACCACGGGGGCGACGACAACAACACCGGCACCTTCCCCATCCAGTCCCGGCGCATGATCTCGGCGCTCACCATCCTCGGGAAGAATGC
>QJYK01000252.1 GCA_003248075.1 Gemmatimonadota bacterium
TTCCTGTCGGAGATCAAGACCACCGCCAATCTGCAGCACCCGCACATCCTGCCGCTGCACGATTCGGGCAGCGTCAACGGTACCGTGTTCTATGTCATGCCGTTCATCGAGGGAGAATCGCTCCGCGATCGACTCGACCGCGAGATGCAGCTGCCGATCGGCGATGCGGTGCGGATCGCCTCCGAGATCGCGAGCGCGCTCGACTACGCGCACCGGCACGGCGTGATCCACCGCGACATCAAGCCCGAGAACATCCTGCTCCACGATGGACGCGCGCTGGTGGCCGACTTCGGCATCGCGCTCGCCGCGAGCCGCTCCGAGGGCGGTACCCGGATGACCGAAACAGGGATGTCCCTCGGCACGCCGCACTACGTGAGTCCCGAGCAAGCGATGGGGGAGCGCACCCTCGACGCCCGCGCCGACATCTACGCCCTCGGCTGCGTCTGCTACGAGATGCTGACCGGCGACCCGCCGTTTACCGGGAGCACACTACAGTCGATCGTCGCCAAGGTGATGACGGAGAAGCCGGTGCCGCCATCGCGGGTCCGCGACACGGTCCCCGAGGCGGTCGAGGACGCGGTCCTCACCGCGCTCGCCAAGCTCCCGGCGGATCGTTTCGCCAGCGCGGCGGAGTTCGCCGATGCCCTGCATTCCGGCGGTCCGACCCCACTGATGCCTCGCAGCCGGCGCGCCGAACGCATCGCCTCGGACCCGAGAAAACGGGCTGCGCTCGCGGGGCTGATCGTCGCCCTCGCCGGACTGGCGGCGTTGGGGTGGATGCGCCCCCGCCCTCAGGGGAACGCACATGCGGCGGGCACGACCAGGGCGGAGTTCGTGCTCCCGGACTCGGCGCCGGTCGAGTTCATTGGTGAAGCGACGATCGGCGTGGGACAGACCGCGATCGCGATCTCCGAAGATGGGAAGACCCTCGCCTACGTCGGTGGAGGCGGCAACCGCCCCAGAATTCTTATCCGACCACTCGACCGATTCGAAGTGACCCCCCTCGCCGGTACCGAAGGCGCCTTTCGTCCCTTCTTCTCTCCGGATGGGGCCTGGATCGGATTCTTCGCGGACAACCAGCTGCGCAAGGTGGCAACCGCCGGGGGACCGGTCACTACGTTGGCTGACGCAACCCAGACGACCGGAGGGGTATGGACCCGGGCTGGTGACATCCTCTTCACCAGTGATCTCTCGCAGTCGGCACTGCTGCGCGTTTCGGCGTCGGGAGGGCAGGCGGCCCGCCTCAATGGCGAGGCCCGGATGGAGTGCTCCAAGACCATGAGCCTACTTCCGGACGACGGCTGGATCCTGTGCACCGGCGTTTCGGGCCAGGCAGTCACCTTCCTGCTCGCCTACGCCCCGGAGACCGGGGAGCATCGCGTGCTCGTGCGGGCCGGTGAGGCCCGGACCTGGGATGTCAGTCAGCCGATCCCGGACGACGTGCTGATCGGAACCACGCCGTTGTATCGCGGTGACCGGACCCTGCTCTACACCCGCCCCGACGGCACCCTGCTTTCGCTCCCCTTCGACCCCGATCGCCTGATGACATCGGGTGATCCCGTCGTCGTCGCCACCGGCATCCGGCAGGAGTCCTGGACCCACCATGCGCAGGTTGCCGCTGCGGGGAACGGAACCATCGCCTACGTCTCCGGAAGCGATGCTCATCTCGGCGTGCTGGCCTGGCTCGACCGCAGTGGTCAGGTCGATACGCTGCCCTTTCCTGCCGCCAACTCGTTGGGGACCGACGTATCTCCCGATGGCGCACGGGTGGCGGTCGCCATTCCCGCGGTGTCCGGCGCTCTCGAACTCTGGCTCTATGATCTTCGAAGCGGGAATCGCAGCCGGTTGATTGGGAACCTCAATAGCTCCGAGAGCCGCTGGACCTCGGACGGCAGGTACGTGATCGCCGGGCTCAAAGGGGGAGTCATGGTTCGGGTCGATCCCAACCGACCCGGTCAACTGGACACGCTGGCTCGGACGAGCAGCTACCCATTTGCGGTTTCGCAGAACGACCGTTTCGTCCTCGGGACCCCGGGACCGCAGGCGCTGCCTGGAGAAGTCCAGCTCGGCACCTACCGGATTGCCCTCGATGGGAGTCTACCCCCCGAGCCCGTCAACCTCGGTGGACAAGCCGGGGGAGCTTATGGTCCCACGCTCTCTCCAGACGACCGGTGGGTTGCCTATCTGGGCCGTGCCATCGGCGTCTTCGTCGAACCCTATCCTCCTACGGGCGAGGTGTACCGTATCTCCGGTCAGCTCGATGGCGATGTCCCGTACTGGTCAGTGAAGGGCGACGAGATCTTCTTCCCGTCCAATTCCCAGATGTACGTCACCCGGGTCCACCCGGGGTCACCGCCGCGCTTCGACCCGCCGGAGCTGATCGCCACCCAGCGGTTCGCCAATTACTCGGGGCGGCCGTACGCCGTCGCACCGGACGATCAACGGTTCCTCATCAAGCTCTCGTCCCCGGAACACACGGCGCAGTCCATCCGCGTGATCTTGAACGATCCTTCGGAACGCGGAGCACCTCGATGACGTCGTTCTCCCAGCGGACGGTGTTGCTTGTCTGATCGCCTGGATCGTTTGAGCGCCGCCCTCGCCGACCGCTACCGCATCGAGCGCGAGCTCGGCGCGGGCGGCATGGCCACCGTCTATCTGGCCGAGGACCTCAAGCACGACCGCAAGGTCGCGATCAAGGTCCTCCGGCCGGAGCTCGCCGCCGTGCTGGGCGCCGAGCGCTTCGTGCAGGAGATCAAGACCACCGCCCAGCTCCAGCACCCGCACATCCTGCCGCTCTTCGACTCCGGGGCGGCCGACGGGTTCCTGTTCTACGTCATGCCCTACATCCAGGGCGAGACGCTGCGCGACAAGCTCGACCGAGAGACGCAGCTCGGCGTCGACGAGGCCGTGCGCATCGCCCGCGAGGTCGCCGACGCCCTCGACTACGCGCACCGCTCCGGCGTGATCCACCGCGACATCAAGCCGGAGAACATCCTGCTGCACGACGGCCGCCCGATGGTGGCCGACTTCGGGATCGCGCTGGCGGTGAGCGCCGCGGCAGGCGGGCGCATGACCGAGACCGGGACGAGCATCGGCACGCCGCACTACATGTCGCCGGAGCAGGCGACCGCGGACCGGGAGATCACCGGCCGGGCGGACATCTACTCGCTGGCGAGCGTGCTCTACGAGATGCTCACCGGGGAGCCCCCGCACACCGGGAGCACGGCCCAGGCCGTGATCATGAAGATCATCGCGGACACGCCGCGCCCCGTGACCGAGCTGCGGAAATCGGTCCCGCCCAACGTGGCGGCGGCGGTGATGATGGCGCTGGAGAAGCTGCCGGCCGACCGGTTCGAGAGCGCGAAGGCGTTCGCGGCGGCGTTGGGAGATCCAGCCTTTCGCCACGGGGCATTGGTCGAGGCATCGGCGGCCGCCTCGTCGCGTCGCTTGCGCACGCTCGTCGCGTGGGCGGTGCTCGGCCCCCTCGCGGGAATCGGGGTCGGGTCGTGGATCTCGGGCGGCCGGAACGCGTCACGGCCCAGCGCGGTCGACGCCCGCGTGCAGCTTACGTTCACGGGCCGCAACAGCTGGCCTGCGGTTTCACCCGACGGAGATTTCGTAGCCTACGTTGACCGGCGTTGTGAGGGCGGGCTCATCACCCGGTGCCGGTCGAGTCTGTTCGTGCAAGAGGTCGGTGCGTCTCGTCCGGTTGCCGTCGTCACCGACGCGATCGACCTCTACGGGCCGCGATGGTCGCACGACGGATCGAGCATCTTTGTACGCGGCGAGCTCGATGAGACCCGAAACGGCATCTTCGAGGTACCGCGGCTCGGCGGCGTTCAGCGCCGCATCGCCGAGGACGGTCCGTTCGACACCCATCCGGCGGGCGACAGCATCATCGTCGTCGGCCGGTCATCGGTCGCGATCGTGGATGTGGCCACCGGGCGCGCCGTGGACTCCATCGTTATCGAAGACCCGGCCGAGGTGCTGGATGTCGCGTGGTCGCCCGACGGCGGGCGGTTGGCCTTGGCCGGAGACGCATTCATTGCCCTCCTCTCACGGGCCGGTGTCCTGACCGAGCGGCGGACGTTCAACACACGCGCACCGGTGCGGTGGTCGACCAACGGTGATGCCGTACTGTCTTTCCGGGCCGGGACCGTGCGGGAAGACGACCTCCTCCGATTGTCGGTTATCGACGACAGCTTCGATGGCGACCCGGTCATCGTGTTACGCCGCTTCCCAACGATTTATCTAGGCCAATTCGACATCGCTCGGCGGTCGGGGCGCGTGGTTGTCCACACCGGCGATGCGCGAGGAGACGTCTGGACGTTCGATATCCGCGATCCGAACGCGGTTGGGACGCTGCGGGCGGGTGGGACGACGTGGTACGGACAACCGGCCCTCTCCCACGATGGGAGACGTGTCTATTACCAACGCGGTGACGCCGCCGGCGATAACGCCTACCTCCTCGATCTCGAGAACGGCATAGAGGAGGCGCTTACCAACAATGCGTACCCGGCGAATCCTCCAACCCGCATCGGTCCTGACGGATCGCGGATCGTCTTCGCCGTCGGCGACGAACTGCGATCGCTCATATACCAGATCACGCTTCCGGAGCGCGTGGTAGATCGCATGGAAGCCCCTGGATGGGTGAACATCGCTCTGCCCGTAGGCGAGAGCGCCATCGCCGTGGTCGCCGGTGGCCAGCTCGCCCTCTACTCGAGGGACAGTGACCTACGGTACATCACCCTCCCGGACTCGTTCATCGCGGTTGCGGATGCCGATGCCTCTCCCGACGGACGTTCCCTCGGTCTCATCCTGGAAACCCCGTCGGGCACGGCCGTGCTGGCGACCGTCCCTGTGGAGGGCGGGCCTCTGCGGATTCTCGAGGCGTTGCCCGATCCTGGCTACATCCCGCCCGCGCCGAGTGTGCGTTGGAAACCGGACGGAACGATATATGTCGGACGGTGGGTGTCGACGGATCCATGGCCCAGCGTGTGGCGGTTCAGCGAGGACGAGGCAAGACTCATTCGGGTGGCCGAGCTACGTGCCCCGTGCTACCCGTCGTCGATCGATGTGGACGGGTCGGGCTCGACTGCCGCGTGTACGACGTCTGAGAGTCGAAGTGATATCTGGGCGTTTGATGGGCTGGGGAGATGAGCTCCCAGAATCAGCTATCAGCGGTCAGCTCCAGGACGCCGTGAGATCAATGTATGACTGAGGCTGCCCAGCGGCTCGCCGCCGCCCTCGCCGACCGCTACCGCATCGAGCGCGAGCTCGGCGCAGGCGGCATGGCCACCGTCTATCTGGCCGAGGACCTCAAGCACGACCGCAAGGTCGCGATCAAGGTCCTCCGGCCGGAGCTCGCCGCCGTGTTGGGCGCCGAGCGCTTCGTGCAGGAGATCAAAACCACCGCCCAGCTCCAGCACCCGCACATCCTGCCCCTCTTCGACTCCGGGGCGGCCGACGGGTTCCTGTTCTACGTCATGCCGTATATCGAGGGCGAGACGCTTCGTGACAAGCTCGACCGCGAGACCCAGCTCGGTGTCGACGAGGCCGTGCGCATGACACGCGAGGTCGCCGACGCCCTCGACTACGCGCACCGCTCCGGCGTGATCCACCGGGACATCAAGCCGGAGAACATCCTGCTGCACGACGGCCGGCCCATGGTCGCGGACTTCGGCATCGCGCTGGCGGTGAGCGCGGCGGCCGGCGGCCGGATGACGGAGACCGGGACGAGCGTCGGCACGCCGCACTACATGGCGCCGGAGCAGGCGACG
>QJYK01000141.1 GCA_003248075.1 Gemmatimonadota bacterium
CCAGAGGAGGTGGCCGAAGATCCGATCCAGCTCCATGAGGATCACCCGCACGACCTTGCACCGCTCGGTCACCTCGATCCCCATCAGCTTCTCGACCGACATCACGTAGGCGCAGTTGTAGATCAGCGGCGCCAGGTAGTCCATCCGGTCCGTGAGCGGGACGATCTGGTTCCACGTCCGATACTCGCCGAGCTTCTCGAACGAGGAGTGCAGGAAGCCGATGTGCGGAGTGACCTTGATCACGGTCTCGCCGTCCAGCTCGCAAACCAGGCGAAGCACTCCGTGCGTCGCAGGGTGCTGCGGCCCGATGTTCACGAGCATGTGCTCGGCGCCCAGCTCGGGCTCCGGAAGGTCGAACGGCTGTAGCGGGCTGGGGGCCGGTCGGCCGTCGATCCCCAGCTCGGGGTTCCGGCCTACGGTGAACTCGACGGTCTTGTGCGCCATGACTTCCTATGTCTCGTCGCGCGTGGCTTCGTCCGCGTCGGCTTCCGGGCTCTCCGGGAAGAAGACCTCCTGCGGCTCCCGACCCACGGCCCGTTCGGCCGGGATGTAGAAGCGGTCGACGTCCTGGGCCAGCGCCCGCCGCGTCTGCTCCGCCCGGGAGAAGCGGCCCCGCAGCGGGAAGTCCTTCCTCAGCGGGTGGCCCTCCGCGTAGTCGTGCGGCATCAGGATGCGACGCAGATCCGGGTGGTTCCGGAACGTGACCCCGAAGAGGTCGTAGACCTCGCGCTCCAACCAGTTCGCCGTATTCCAGAGGGGAACTACGGAGTCGACCTCGAGGGCGTCGAGGGGGAGGAGGCACTTGACCCGCAGGGCACGCCGGTGCGGGATCGAGAAGAGCTGATACACGACTTGGATGGGGGCGCCGCCTCCGAGATCCACCGCGGTCACGTCCGCGAGCAAGTCGAATCGGTGCTCGGGGTCGTCACGGAGCCAGGTCAGGATCTCCACGTTCCGGCCCGGCTCCACGTGGACCACGTGCTGACCGCCGGAGACCACCTCGTGATGAACGACCGACCGCCCGAAACGCTCGAAGAGGGCCGCGACGCTCGGGTGCTCGTTCCGGTTTGCCTCCGGCGCCGAGGGACCGGGCGCGATCGCGTCGGAGGGACGTGGGCCCTCGTCCAGCGCGTCGAGCCCATCCTTGACGTGGTCGGTCATGGCGTCGGGTCGTCCGTAGGTTCCGCTGGCCCCGTGACCCCTACCCCACCCGCGATCTCGTCCTGCTGCGTGGAGTTACCGAACGGACCCGTCAGCCCGACGATCTCCTCCGCCGTGGCCCGGGGCCTGGCCACCGACAGGGGGTCCTCGTCCCGAAGCTCGAAGTGATGGCTGAGCGACTCCTGCCGGATCTTCTCCTGGATCATCATCAGCCCGTAGATCAAAGCCTCGGGGCGCGGCGGACAGCCGGGAATGTACACGTCGACCGGGACGATGGTGTCGATGCCCTGCACCATGGAATACACGTCGAAGACGCCCCCCGACGACGCGCAGGCCCCCATCGAGATACACCACTTGGGCTGGGGCATCTGGTCCCAGATGCGGCGAAGCACCGGTGCCAGCTTGTAGGGCACGCGGCCCGCGCAGATCAGCACGTCGGCCTGCCGGGGGCTGAACGACATCCTCTCCATGCCGAAGCGCGAGATGTCGTAGTTCGACGCCGCCGAGGCCATCATCTCGATGGCACAGCATGCCGTTCCGAACGGCATGGGCCACAGCGAGTTCCGACGTCCCCAGTTCACCACGAAATCGAGCTTGGTCGTCAGAAACGTAGGACCGCCGGTCCCGAGGAGCCCACCGGAACGGGCGCTGGTGCCGCCGCCGGGCAGATCGCCCTTCACTCCCATTCCAGCCCTCCCTTCTTCCACTCGTACAGCAGCCCCACGGCCAGCACCGCCACGAACATGCTCATGGCCATGAATGCCCCCCAGCCGAGCTCGCGCATGCGCACGGCCCAGGGGATCAGGAAGATCGTTTCCAGGTCGAAAACGATGAAGCTGATCGCGACCATGTAGAACTTGACGGAGAACCGGGCCCGCGTGTCGCCCAGGGGGATCATGCCGGACTCGTACGGCATCTCCTTCTGGGGGGTGGGCCGCCGCGGATTGAGAATCTGGGACGCGACAACCATCCCGACCGCGTTTAGAAGTGAAATCCCGAACAGCAGAAGTAAGGGGAGATACGCTCCCGACATGGCTTCGCCCGGGTTTGTGAAATCGTTCACGTGAACGGAAAAAGGTACCCGGACGGCGAGGAGGGTGTCAAGCAGCCAAAGGGCCGAAAACCATTGTTTTTCACGGGTTTGCACCCCCCACCCCGCACCCTCTATCTTGCGCCACCCCCGGCGCGGGACGGTTCCACGCCGGGAGTTCCGCGGCGCGCCCACCGTTCCCCTCGAAAACCTCGCGGCCGATGCCCATCAAGAGTGACAAGTGGATTCGGAGAATGGCCCACGAACGGGGCATGATCGAGCCGTTCGAGGCCGGCCAGGTCCGCCAGGGCGTCATCTCCTACGGGCTCTCGTCGTACGGCTACGACATTCGCGTGGCCCCCGAGTTCAAGGTCTTCACCAACGTGCACAACGTGGTCGTCGACCCGAAGCGCTTCGACGACCGGTCGTTCGTGGACATCAACGAAGACGAGTGCATCATCCCGCCGAACTCGTTCGCCCTGGCGCGCACCCTGGAGTACTTCCGGATCCCCCGCGACATCCTGGTCGTGTGCCTCGGCAAGAGCACTTACGCGCGCTGCGGAATCATCGTGAACGTGACGCCCCTCGAGCCGACCTGGGAGGGTCACCTGACGCTGGAGATCTCCAACACGACCCCGCTCCCGGCGAAGATCTACGGCGGCGAGGGAATCGCCCAGCTGCTCTTCTTCCAGGGAGACGAGGAGCCCGAGATCGCGTACGCGGACCGGAAGGGCAAGTACATGAAGCAGGTCGGGGTCACGCTTCCGAAGCTGTGAGCTCTCCCGGCACGGGCGCGGCTGTCGCCGACGGCCCTACGCGCCTCAGGGACTCGTGTCGATCTGGTCCAGCTCGACTTCGAAGACCAGGATCGATCCAGGCGGTATCGGCAGCCCGAGGGCGGCACCGTATCCGAGCTCCGGCGGGACGATGATCAGGCGGATGCCCCCGACCTTCATGCCGATCATCCCGAGTTCGAAGCCGGGGATCACCTGCTGTGCGCCCAGGATGTAGTCGAACTGGCCCTCGTCGAAGAGCACCCCGGTGCGCAGCCAACCGCTGTAGCTGAGATGGGCGCGATGCCCCGCGGCCAGCGCCTCGCCGGTTCCCTCCGCCCGGTCCTGGATATAGACCCCTGACGGGAGCTTGGTCATCTGCGTCAGGTCGATCTGGAGACTCTCGGCGAAGGTCACCTCCTCGATGACCTCGAAGTCCACATTCGGTGTCGTCACCTCCACGCTGCTGCACGCGGCGAGCGCGACGGTGACGATCGCTGTGTTGAGCGCTCTGGAGCGCGACATCTCTGGCATGGCCCGGATTTCCGAGGGGCGCCGCGCCCAGAAGAGGCGCGACCGACGTGACCGCATACGGTGGCGCACGTCCGTCCTTTCGTCCAGGGTCAGGGGGCCCTGCCCGTGAGCGCGGCGGCGGCGCCGAGGCCGATGTAGGCGACGCCGGCCACCCGGTCGCGCAGCAAGCCGAAGCGGGGGTGCTCCAGAGCGCGACCCGCCCTCCCCGCGGCGAGCGCCCAGGCGGAATCAGTGATCAGGGCGAGCGTCAGGAAGCTCAGGCCCAGGATGAGCATCTGGCCGGCCGCGTTGCGCTCGGGATCCACGAATTGGGGAAGCAGCGCCATGAAGAAAAGCGCGGGCTTTGGATTCAACACGTTCACGGCCACTCCGTCGCGGAAGATCCGCCAGCGCGTCAGGGCCGGCATGCGGCCCGCGGAGCCGCCCCTTGACTCGCCACGAAGCTGACGGACCCCGAGATAGATCAGGTACGCCGCGCCGGCTGACTTCACCCCCGCATAGGCGACGTCGGACGCGGCCAGGATCGCGGACAGGCCGAGGGCCGCCGCCCCGACGTGAACCAAACCACCCGCCACGAGTCCGAGCGCCGACACGAGCCCGGCGGTGGTACCCAGCGACAAGCTCCTCGTGACGACGTAGAGCACCGCGGGGCCCGGGGTCACGAGCAGGATGAAGGAAGCCGCCATGAAGAGGAGCCAGTCGTGCGTGTCGGGCAGCAACGGTTCGGCTCCCTCAGCGCACGTCGACGAGCTGCACGTCGAAGATCATGGTGGTGTTGGGGGGAACTCGACCGCGGCCCCGGGAGCCGTAGCCTAGCCGCGGTCCGACGACCAGACGGCGGATACCGCCCACCCTCATGCCCGGGATGCCCAGGTTCCACCCTCGAACGACCTCGTTGGCGCCGAGGCGGAACTGGAAGGGCTCGCCCTGCCCGGTGGCATCGAAAACGGTTCCGTCGGGCAGGTACCCTACATAGCGAACCGCCACCAGGCTGCTGCGCTGCGCGGTGAACCCGTCGCCCATCCGGAGATCCTGCATGTACAACCCGGCGGGGATCCGCTCCATCGTCGTGAGGTCGACACCCAGCTCCGCCGCGAACACGGCCTGCTCGGGCTCACCCGCCCCGGAGACGCCGGCGGAGCCCGATGCTCCGGCGCAGGCGCCGACGAGGGACGACCCCGCCATGGCGAGGGCCCAGCGCCCGGGGACCCCGGCCCTCACGTGTGCGGTCGCTCGAAGACCACGCGACCCCCGACCACCGTGAGCACGACGCCGACGTCCTTGAGCGCCTCGGGGGCAACCTCGAACGGATTCGCATCCAACACCGCGAGGTCGGCCAGGAAGCCCGGCGCAATCTTACCCTTGTACGCCTCTTCGCCCGCGACCCACGCGTTGTTCACCGTGTAGGCCCGCAGGGCGCTGTCCACGTCGATGCGCTCCTCCGGATACCATCCGCCTGCGGGCGTCCCCTGGAGGGTCTGACGAGTCACCGCGGCGTAGATCCCCTGCAACGGGTTGACCGTGTACCACGCTGCGTTCGTGCCCGGCCAGTCGCTCCCGAAGGAAAGGAGCACGCCGGCCCTTTCGAGTGTGCCGAACGCGTACGCCCAACGCGCACGCGAGCCGATACGCTCTTCCATCCAGCGCATATCGTCGATGGCATGGTACGGCTGCATTTCGGCGATGACCCCGAGCGTCGCCTCCCGCTCCGCGGTCTCCGGTCCATGGAGTACCTGGTTGTGGATGATCGCGAAGCGCCGACCCGCGCGGGGCCCGTTCACCCGCTGCACCTCCTGGAAGAGGTCGAGAATGCGATCGATGGCCTCGTCACCGATCGCGTGGACCCGGGGGTTGAAGCCCGCCGAGTCGGCCCCGAAGACCAATCGCCGCATGTTCCCCTCGGGCATGTATCCCGAGCCCTGGCCCGTCACGTGGCCGGTGCTGCGCTCGTCACGCCAGCTCCCGCGCACGCCCGTCGTGAGATAGGCATCGTAGAAGCGGGCGGACGAGGCGCCCATGATCCCGTCCATGAAGCCCTTGAGCCCCTGATAGCGAATCCAGCGATCGCCGAAACCTTCGGTGATACCCGCGTCACGCATCTCGTCCCAGGTATCGAGCACGAGCCGCATGTTCACGCGCGCGGTCAGATCCCCGGCCTCGCGGAGCCTGTGGTATACCACGACCTGGTCCGGTGGGGTGATGTCGAAGAACGTGGTGACTCCGTACTGAGCCAGGTCCGCGAGGGCGGCTCTGGCCTCCGCGAGCTTCTGATCAAGGTCCCTCGGCGGGATCGTCGCGCGCACGCGCTCCGCCGCGGCAGCGTCCAGGCGGCCCGTCGGCCTACCGTCCCGACACTCCAGTCCCGCCCACGAGCAGTCTGCTCCGGCGGCGCGGAGGGCGGCGCCGTTCGCGAGGTGCTGCGACCGGTCCCAGTTCCAGAGCAGAGCAGGGTTGGACCCGGAAACCGGATCGATCAGATCGCGGTCCGGCAGGAACGCATCACCGGCTTCGGCCGCGGAGTCGCGGCCGGTTGAGCTGAGCGCCCACTGCGCATACGCCCCCCACATCCCGCCCACCATCCACGCCCCTTCCGGCAGCCGCTCCGCAGTCCGCCGCACCTCACGAACCAGCCCCGCCGCGTCCGAAACCTCCAGGAGGTTCACGCCCAGGAGCAGCTCGCCCGCTCGGTTGAAGTGCGTATGATTGTCGATGAAGCCGGGCGAGACGAACCGACCCCCCAGGTCACGCGTCTCGGTGTCGGGACCGCGCAGCGCGAGGAGGTCGGCGTCCGTCCCCACCGCGACGATGATTCCGTCCCGGACCGCCACGGCTTCGGCCCAGGGCGCCGCATCGTCGCCGGTCCACAGGCGTCCGCCGTGAAGGATCAGGTCCGGGGGCGTCTGTTGTCGCGCCTCGGCGGGCAACGTGATGACCAGGGCCGCCATCACCGTGAGGGCCACCGGCGTGAGTGAACCCCTTCCCATCGGCTCCCTCCAGCGGGGTGTGTTCATGCGGCCGGCGGGTGGTCAGCCACTCTCTCCCGGCAGCAGACCCCCGACGTCTACGAGCCGCGTCGACACGCGCCGTCGAACCTCGACGAGGGGGATCGGCCTGGGAAGAAGCGCCGACAAATCCTCGAGGCGGCCGTCCAGCTCCTTTCCCTCGTGCAGCTCAGCCAGAAGGGTGCGCGCCTCCGCGCGCACGCGGTCCGCCGACCTGTGTAACACGAGAGTACACAGATCCGCGCGTGCTTCGCGCTCGGTCGGCGCCCCGCGATCGCGGAGCTTCTCGGTGCGCAGCACGACGCTCTCCGCAGCGAAGATCTCCATGGCGACGTCGGCGAGCGAGGCCAGGAACTGCTGTCGATCCGGGTGCTTCAGAGCCTCCGGACCGATTCCGGTCACCACGTCCTTCACCAGCCCGAAGTAGATCCGCTTCATGTCCGCCACTGCGCTCTCATCGGCGCCGGCGCCGTCCCGCAGCAGCCCCTTGCCCTCGGTGAGCCGCCCCATTGCCCGCAGCTGCATCAGTCCCTCGATGCCCCTGCGCAGGGCTCCGCCTTCTCCGCTGCCCTCAGATAGGTGCTTGAAGATCGTCCGCTGCGCATAGAGGCGGCAGATCTCGTTGGTCCCCTCGTAGATCCGCGAGATCCTGGAGTCCCTGTACATCCGGGCCGGCTTGTACTCCTCGCTGAAGCCGTAGCCGCCGAAGACCTGGACCGCTTCGTCCGCGAGGCCGTTGTAGGCCTCGGACGCGTATACCTTGGCGAGCGCGCACTCCGCCGAGAACTCGGACAGGGTTTCCAGTCGCTGCTCCCCACTCGCGGCACCCCGCGCCTTGGCCGCCTCCAGAGCACGATAGACGAGGCCGGCGGTTCGGTAGGCCAGGGTCTCGGCTGCATACGCCCGGGCCGCCATGTCCGCCAGCTTGCGCTGAATCATCCCGAAGCGTGCGATGGGCTCGCCGAACTGGATGCGCTCGGCGGCATATCGGGACGCCACCTCGAGCGCGACCTTCGCGCCCGTCGACGAGCTCGCTGCCAGCTTGAGCCGCCCCATGTTCAGGGTACAGAAGGCGACCTTGTGTCCCTTGCCGATCTCACCGAGGACGTTGCGGGCCGGCACCCGCACCCCATCCAGAGAAAGGGCGCACACCGAGGACCCGTGCTGTCCCAGGAGCCGCTCCGGCTCACCGACCGTGAGGCCGGGACTGTCCCGCTCCACCAGGAACGCCGTGAAGTGCTCCCCGTCGATCTTGGCGAAGAGCACGAAGAGGTCCGCCCATCCGGCGTTCGTGATCCACTGCTTGGCACCCGTAAGGACGTAATGCCCTCCATCGGGCTCGAGGACCGCGCGCGTGGCGATGTTCATCGCGTCCGATCCGGTGCTCGGCTCGGTGAGGGCGAAAGCGGACAGAATCTCCCCCTCCATGCAACGCCGCAGGTACGTGTCTTTCTGCTCGGGCGTTCCGAAGAAGACGATCGGCAGCGTACCGATCCCCTGATGACCGAGGATCATCGAGCCGAGCGGCCCGAGATCGGCCCGAGTCGATAGCATTCCCGTCACCGCGAGGACGTTGAGGTCGAGCCCGCCGTCCTCCTCCGGGACCTCGGCCATGAAGATGCCCAGCTCGGCAGCCTTCCTGAACAGCCCGCGGGAAACCTCGGGGTCGCGCGCCACGAGCGCGTCCATTGCGGGCTGCACCTCGCGCTCGGCGAAGTCCTGGACGGCTTGCACGAGCATGCGCTCCTCTTCGCCCAGGTCGTCCGGAGTCACCGCATCGGACGGGTCCGTGGGGCGGGTCAGAAACGCAGCGCCACCGCCGTCAAATTGTTTTTCGCTCACGACGCCTCCACGGTCGCAGCCTTCCAGCTCCCTGCAAGCACATCACGGTTGAGCCGCGCAATGAAATCGACGCTGATACCCTTGGGGCAAGCCTCCTGGCACGCTCCGTGGTTCGTGCAGGTGCCGAACCCCTCCGCGTCGTGCCGGGCCACCATGTCCAGTACGCGGGTGTAGCGCTCGGGTTGTCCCTGGGGCAAGAGACCCAGGTGCCCGACCTTGGCCGACATGAACAGCATGGCGGACGCGTTCGGGCACGCGGCCACGCAGGCGCCGCACCCGATACATTGTGCGCCGTCCATCGCCTGGTCTGCGTCGTCTTTGGGAATCGGAATCGCGTTCGCATCGGGGGCCGATCCCGTGCGCACCGAGATGAACCCTCCCGCCTGGATAAGACGATCCAGCGCGCTGCGATCCACCACCAGGTCGCGGATCACGGGGAATGCCGTGGCCCGCCAGGGCTCGATCCAGATGTCGTCGCCGTCCCGGAAGCTCCGCATGTGGAGCTGGCACGTGGCGACCATCGAGCGCGGGCCGTGAGGCACCCCGTTGATCATCATCCCGCAAGATCCGCAGATGCCCTCGCGGCAATCGTGCTCGAAAGCGATCGGCTCGCCTCCGGACCGCGTGAGGTCCTCGTTGACGAGGTCGAGCAGCTCCAGGAACGAAGCGTGCTCGCTGATGTCCTTCGCATGATACGTCTCGAAGCGTCCGGCCCGGTCCGGCCCGTCCTGCCGCCACACGTGGAGGGTGAGGTTCATCTACTTGTAGCTCCGGGTGGAGAGCTGGACATTCTCGAACAACAGAGGCTCCCGATGTAGCGTCGGCGATTCGCCGACGCCCTGGAACTCCCACACGGAGACGAAGGCGAAGTGTTCGTCGTCGCGCTTCGCCTCCCCGTCTGGAGTCGTGTGCTCCGAGCGGTAGTGCGCCCCGCAGGACTCGTCGCGTGCGAGCGCATCGTAGCACATCACCTCGGCGAACTCGAGGAAGTCCGCGACCCGTCCCGCCTTTTCGAGGCTCTGATTCAGTGTCTCGCCTACCCCGGGGACGCACACCTCGCTCCAGAAGCGCTCGCGCAGCTCCGGAATCGCGTCCAGCGCGCCGCGCAGCCCCTCGGCGTCGCGCTCCATCCCACATCGATCCCACATGAGCCGCCCGAGCTCGATATGGAACGCGTCCACGGTCTTCTTCCCCCGAGCCTCGAGGAGCCGCGCGTTGCGCGCGGTGACGTCTCGCTCGGCATCGCCGAAGGCGGCATGCGTAGTGTCGACCGACTGACGGGGCACCGCCGCCAGGTAGTTGCCGATCGTGAGGGGAATCACGAAATACCCGTCTGCGAGTCCCTGCATGAGGGCGCTCGCGCCCAGCCGGTTGGCGCCGTGGTCCGAGAAATTCGCCTCTCCGATCGCGAACAGCCCGGGGACCGTGGTCTGCAGGTTGTAGTCGACCCAGAGCCCTCCCATCGTGTAGTGCGGCGCGGGGTAGATGCGCATGGGCACCTGATAGGGGTCCTCACCGGTGATCTTCTCGTACATCTCGAAGAGGTTGCCGTAACGGTCCGAGATCACGTCTCGCCCGAGCCGCTCGATCGCGTGCTTGAAGTCGAGGTAGACCCCGTTGCTCAGCGGGCCGACCCCGTGACCGGAATCCACCATCTCCTTGGCACGTCGAGAGCTGATGTCCCGCGGGGACAGATTCCCGAAGCTCGGGTAGATGCGCTCGAGATAGTAGTCCCGCTCATCTTCACCGATCTCCGAGGCCGGGCGGGTGTCCCCGGCCATCGATGGAACCCAGATCCGACCATCGTTGCGGAGCGACTCGCTCATGAGGGTGAGCTTCGATTGGTACTCGCCCGCGGGCGGGATGCACGTCGGATGGATCTGGGTGAAGCAGGGGTTCGCGAAGCCGGCTCCCTTCTTCGCCGCCCGCCACGTCGCCGTGACGTTGCATCCCTTCGCGTTCGTGGACAGGAAGAAGACGTTGGAGTAGCCGCCGGTCGCGAGCACCACGGCGTGCGCCGCATGGCTCTCGACGCGTCCGTTGACCAGGTCGCGGGTGATGATCCCACGCGCCACCCCGTCCACGACGACCACATCGAGCATCTCGTGTCGGGCATACATCTGGACGGTTCCCGCGGCCACCTGGCGCTCGAGAGCCTGATAGCACCCGAGCAGGAGCTGCTGCCCTGTCTGCCCCCGCGCGTAGAAGGTCCTCGAGACCTGCGCGCCGCCGAACGAGCGGTTGGCGAGCAGGCCACCGTACTCACGAGCGAACGGCACTCCCTGGGCCACGGCCTGGTCGATGATGTTCACGCTGAGCTCGGCGAGCCGGTAGACGTTCGCCTCGCGCGACCGGAAATCGCCCCCCTTCACCGTGTCGTAGAACAATCGGAAGATGCTGTCGCCATCGCCCTGGTAGTTCTTCGCGGCGTTGATGCCTCCCTGGGCTGCGATGGAGTGGGCGCGGCGGGGCGAGTCATGGAAGGTGAACACCTTCACGCGGTAGCCGAGCTCGCCCATGGTCGCCGCGGCGGAGGCACCTGCGAGGCCGGTCCCTACCACGATGACCTCGTATCGGCGCTTGTTGGCCGGGTTGACCAGCTTCATGTCGAAGCGGTGCTTGTCCCACTTCTTCTCGATGGGGCCTGTAGGGATCTTGGGGTCGAGCTTCACGTCCCGCCTCCGCGATCAGGACACGACGCCGGCAAGGACGGCGACCGGAATCGAGACGAATCCGAGGAAGATGGCGATGGCGACGATCGTCGAGAGGGGTCGCCGGAGGGTGGCGTACTTCGGGTGGTTCGCCCCCAGCGTCTGGAACATGCTCCAGACCCCGTGGTGGAGGTGGAGCGCTACCACCAGCATGGCCAGAGCGTACAGGGCGGCGACGACCGGGCTTCCCAGCCCGGTCACGAGGTTGTGATAGGCTCCGCCCTCCACGAAGTCGGGGTGCAACTGCCCGGTCGTCATGTGAAGGACGTGGAAGACCACGAAGATCAGGATGAAGACCCCGCCCCAGCGCATCCATCGCGAAGCGAACGTGAAGTTCAGATCCTCGCGCTTACGATAGCCTGATTGTCGGGCCGCACGGCTCTGTCGAGACGTCTGCCACGCCAACAGCAAGTGGGCGACGAACGCGGTCGACATCACGGCGCGGAACGCCCATAGGAACCCCGTGCGCGGCAGGATCGGCTCGCCGAGCACGCGCAGGTGGTGTGCGTATTCGTCGAACATCGGGGCTCCCTGAAACGCCTTCAGGTTCCCGACCATGTGGCCCAGAAGGAACCCCAACCACATGAAGCCGGTCACGGCCATCAGGATCTTCTTGCCGACCGAGGACCGATAGAGCGTCACCACCCGTCGCATCACCACTCCTGTCGGTTCATGGGATGGGCGATCGCAACGGACTCAAGTCAGGGCTTTCAGCGCCTCGATGGTCGAGCGAACGGCCGCTGCGCTGCTCTCGAGAGCGGCCCGCTCTGCGTCGCTGAGCTCCACCTCCACGATCCGCCTGAGGCCGCCCTCGCCCAAGAGGCAAGGAACGCCCAGGAAGAGGTCCTCCATACCGTATTCGCCCTGCAACCAGGCGGCGCACGGAAGGATGCGGCGCTTGTTCTTCACGATGGCCTCGGCCATCTGGACCGCAGCAGCTGCAGGAGCGTAGTACGCGCTGCCCGTCTTGAGATGGGCGACGATCTCGCCACCCCCCTTTCGGGTCCGCTCCACGAGGGCGTCGATGCGGGTCTGGGAGAGAAGCTGCGCGAGCGGGATTCCGCTCACGGACGTGTAACTGGCCAGCGGCACCATCGTGTCCCCGTGCCCACCCAGGACGAGCGCCTGGATGTCCTCGATGCTCACGTCGAGCTCCAGGGCGATGAAGGAGCGATAGCGGGCGGTGTCGAGCACCCCTGCCATGCCGATCACACGCTCGCGCGGGAATCCGGTCGCCTCCATGGCCACCTGGGCCATGATGTCGAGCGGATTGGAGACCATGATGACGATGGCTTCCGGGGCCACGCGCTTGATCTCCTCGGAGACCGAGTGCACGATGCCGGCGTTGGTCCTGAGAAGGTCGTCGCGGCTCATGCCCGGCTTGCGCGCGATGCCGGCGGTCACGATGAACAGCTCCGACCCTTCGGATAGGCTGTAGTCGTCCGCGCCGTAGACGCGGGTGTCGAAGCCCTCGATCGGCGCGCTTTCCCACTGATCGAGGCCCTTTCCCTGCGGAATGCCCTCGGCGATGTCCACGAGGACGACCTCACGCGCAAGCTCCTTCATGGCAAGAAGCTGCGAGCAGGTCGCGCCCACGTGGCCGGCGCCGACCACGGTGATCTTCTTGGCGCTCATCGGTTGAATCCCATGACGGGCAGGAAGGTTCGTGCGGGTATCCGAACGTATCCGAACCCGATGGGGGGGTCAACGCACCTGGCGACCTCGTTCGGAGGTCGCGTGGGGTGTCTCAGCCGCCGGTCTGGGAGAGCGCCACCAGCCCGCCGGAGCCTCGATCGCTGCCTTGGATGAGGTAGTGGCGCTCGGGCTTGATCCGAAGGGTCTCTTCGATGAGGGGGAGCAGCTCGCTCCCGGCGCGCAACGGATCCCTCAGATTGGTCTGGATCGCCCCGAACAGGCACGGTCTGAGATGCCCATCCGCCGTCAGTCTCATCCGATTGCAGCGGTCGCAGTAGTTGTGGCTCATGGGCGTGATGACGCCCACGGTGCCCGGGGCTCCAGGGAACCGATGATAGATGGCGGGACCGTTACCCGGGGGCCCGGGGACCGGCTCCAGACGGTCCACCGCGCGCAACCGGGCGAGGGCCTCCTGACACGAGAAGAACTCCTTGGCGCTTACTTCGAGGTTCGAGCTGGTGGGCATGACCTCGATGAAGCGGACGTGCCAGGGTCGCTCGCGCGTGATCTGGGCGAACTCCTCGATCTCGTCGTCGTTCCGTCCCCGGATCAGGACCACGTTCACCTTGATGGGGTCGAATCCGACCCTCTCGGCGGCATCCAACCCGTCCATGATCGGAGCCCAACACCCGGGACGTCTGGCGATCTGCTCCACCCGGTCCGGACGAAGGGAGTCCAGGGACACGTTCACGCGGCGTATCCCCGCATCGCGGAGCGCGTCCGCCTGGTCCGCCAGGAGCACCGCGTTCGTCGACAGCGACAGGTCGTCGATCCCCGGAACGTCTCGCAGCATGCGCACGAGGTCCGGCAGGTCGCGGCGAACCAGGGGCTCACCTCCGGTCACGCGCACCCGTCGGAGGCCCATGCCCGCCATCGTGCGCACGATCTGCTCGATCTCTTCGTAGGTGAGCAGGTCGTCTCGCCGCAGCCAGGGCAGCCCCTCGAGGGGCATACAATAGACGCACCGGAGGTTGCACTTGTCGGTGACCGACACCCTCAGATACTCCACGCGCCGACCGAACTGGTCTCTCATGATCGCGGCACCGGCTCAGGCGTGGTGCCCTGGACCCAGGAATCCTGTCCGTCGGCGTATCGCTCCTTCTTCCAGACCGGGAGGCGCTTCTTGATCTCCTCGATCACGAACCGGGACGCGTCGTAGGCCTCGGCGCGGTGCGGGCTGGACACTGCGATGGCGACGCTCACCTCGCCCACCGATAGCTCACCTGTGCGGTGGATCACGGTGAGATCGTCCACCCCCCAACGGTCGGCGGCCTCACCGGCGATCTCCCGGAGGACGTCCGAGGCCATCGCCTCGTAGGCGTCGTAACGGATTCCGAGGACCGGGCGTCCGTCCGCGTGGTCGCGCACGGTTCCGAGGAAGAGGATCACGGCGCCATCCCCGCTCCCGCCGACGCATCCAAGGACCGCTGCGGGTTCGACCGGGTCCACCGTGAGGGCGGCGTGGACGCTCATCCGCCCGCGACCGGAGGGATGAAGGCGACCTCGTCGCCGGCCCGAAGCGGCTCGGAGTGCGCCGCGTAGCTTCGGTTCACCGCCACCGCCGGCTCCGACGGGAGGCCGTCGAACGGTGCACCGCGTCCCCGCAGGGACGCCACCAGATCGGCCACCGTCGCCCCGTCCGGTACTTCCACGGCGACCGAGCCCGAGCCCACCAGGTCCCGGTAGGCCGCAAAGAAGAGGGCAGTGACAGTGGCCATGGTTGCGAAGGGGTCGGAGGCAGGGCTCACGCTATGCGAACCCCCGCGACGTCGTCAACGTTCCGCCGGCCCGGATCCGCCCTCACCAATAGAGGAGCGGAGGACCTCCGGGGCCCCCCGGGCCCGGCCCCACGCCGCGAAGTCGGCGTATCCTCTCGGCCATCTCCTCGCGCAGCATCTGAAAGGCGAGGAGCTGCGAGGGCGACAGGACTTCCAGTAGACGCTCTTGCTCCGCCTCGAAGAGCTGCGCCTCCTCGAGCCGCAGGGCCCGCAGCCGCTCGAGGAGTTCGAGGGCTTCGGCATCCTCGGCGCGCCGCTCGAGCGCGACGGCTTCCATCCTGCGCCGGACCGCCTGACCCTCGCGAGCCAGGCGCATCCGTTCGGCCTGGAACGACCCCACCACCTCCTCGAGCCGGGCGGCCTGGTCCTGGTCGAGCCCAAGACGTTCCCGGACCATCTCTCCGAAGCGCGCGCGAATGCGGCTCTCCAGCTCCGCCCGGTCCTGTCCCCGCATGCCGGGTCGGCGCTGGGCAGCCGCGGGAGCGGCCAGGAGGGAGAGGCAGACCGACGCCGACAACAGCCGAGCGAGTACCGTCCCCCGCCGTCTCATGCCGAGCCTCCCAGGGAAATCTCCTCCAGCAGCGCTTCCAACTCCTCCTCCGACAGCGCGTCGAGCGCCGGCGCCCCCGCGATGGTGCCATCTTCGCCCAGCCACAGGCCGTCGTCTCCATGCGCCGCGACGTACGAGGGCACATCCCCGGTCCGGTCCGTCCGGGAGGGGAGCACGCCGATCCCGAGTGCCACGGCCGCCACAGCCGCCGCGGCGAGTCCCCACCAGGGTCGACTTGCCGGCGCCGGGCGCTCGGAGAGGGCGCGCATGATCCCTTCGGCCATCGGTGTCGGCGGTTCAGGACGAGCGCGCCGAAGCAGGGCCAACAGCTCGAGCTCGGCGCGGCACTCGGCGCACGAGGCGAGGTGACGCTCGACCTCGGTCACGCGGGTTGGCGAGAGCAGCCCGGCCGAGAGCTCCGGGAGCTGCTCCCTCACGGTCTCACAATGCTCGTTCATTCCATCCACTCCCGGAGGCGCCGGATGCCATGAAAGTAGTTCACGCGCGCCGCGCCCTCGCTCGAGCCGATTACTTCGCCGATCTCCTTGAAGCTCAACCCTTCGTCCACTCGGAGCTGCACCGACAGCCTCTGCTTTTCCGGCAGTCGTGCCAAGAGCGCACGGGCTCGCTCCGCTTCCTCGCCCACAGCCACCTGCCGTGCCGGATCCGCGTCCTCTGCGGCGACGGGCTCGACGCTGTCCAGCGCGACCTCCACCCGACGGCCTCTCCGTCGGAGCACGCCGCGGGCGGTGTTGGCCGCAATCGTGAGCAGCCAGGTGCGGAAGGCGGCCTCCCCGCGGAAGCCGTCCAGCGCGCGCATGGCCTTCACGAATGTGTCCTGGGTCACGTCCTGTGCGAGGTCCGGATCGGACACGATCGCCACCGCCGTTCGAAAGACCGCCCCTTGATGTCGATCGACCAGCGCTCCCAGGGCCCTTTCGTCGCCCCGCCGGGCCTGCTGCACCAGGAGCTCGTCCGGGGTCCCGGAACGGTGTTCGTTCGTCACCGAAGATGAGACGCCCCTGTGGTCCGGGTCGTTAAACGGGCCCGTTCTGTCGGTGTCGGTCCCCGAACGGGAGGACGGGCCCTCGGGTTCGTCCTGCCTGGAGTGTGGGCGTCAATGCCCAGCGGCGTCGATCCGGGCGACCCGGTTGCGGAGATGTTTCGAGGGTTTGAAGACGGGCACCGACCGGGACGGCACCTCGACCGCATCCCCCGTGCGGGGATTTCGCGCTGTGCGGGTCTTGCGGCGGCGAACCTTGAACGTGCCAAAACCGCGGATCTCGATGTTGTCGCCGTTCGCGAGCGCTCGCTTCACAGCGTTGAGGAAGCCGTCGACGACCAGGGCGCAATCCTTCTTCGTGATCCCGGGCCCGATCGCATCGGCCACCTGCTCGACGAGGTCCGCCTTGGTCATGCTTCCTCCAGAAGCTCGTTCGGATTGCGCCGCTCTCGAAGGGCTCCGCGCCGGGGCCACCTTAACGGGTGGCCTCCAGCGCCCGCAAGAACCCCGGAGTCGTTGTGTGCGAGCGACTTGCGCGACAGGACTCAGCGCGGACCGGTTCCCCGCTCCTCCATGAGGTGCAGGAAGCGATCGAAGAGATAGCGGCTGTCGTGCGGCCCGGGCGCCGCCTCCGGATGGTACTGAACGCAGAACACGGGCAGCTCCCGGTGCTCAACGCCCTCCACGGTGTGGTCGTATAGGTTCACGTGGGTGAGGCGCAGCGCCGGCGCCCCGTCGATACCGCCCGCTTCACTGCCCACCACCGCGAAGCCGTGGTTCTGTGAGGTGATCTCGACGGTCCCGCGGTCCAGGTTCCGAACCGGGTGATTCCCTCCATGGTGACCGAACGGGAGCTTGAACGTCGACGCGCCGAACGCGCGCGCGATGAGCTGATGCCCCAGGCAGATCCCGAAAACCGGTACGTCGGCCCGCGCGAGTCCGACGATCGCGCGGCTCGCCTTCTCGACCGCCGCCGGGTCACCGGGGCCATTGGACACGAAGAGCCCATCCGGTGACGATGCCAGGATCTCCTCGCTCGAGGTATCGGCAGGAATGACCGTCACCCGGCAGCCCCGCTCGGAGAGGAGTTTCGGCGAATGGGCTTTCACGCCGAAATCGTAAGCGAGCACATGGAAGCGCTCGGGCCCCACCGGCGCTACTTCGTACGCCTCAGGCGTCGACACCCCGCACGCCAGATCCAGACCCTCCATGCGGGGGTGCGCGTGGATCCTGCGGAGGATGTCCGCCGTCGGCGCGTCCGCAGGAGCGATCGCAGCGCGCATGGCGCCCTCACTGCGGATATGACGCGTGAGGGCCCGGGTGTCCAGGTCTGCGATGCCGGTGATCCCATGCTCCTTCAGATAGGCGTCCACCCCGCCGGTAGCACGCCAGGACGAGTAGCGGCGCGCGGCCTCACGCACGATGAAGCCGGCCACCTTCGGCTCCGGCGACTCCCGGTCGTCAGGATTCACCCCGTAGTTCCCGATCAGGGGGTACGTCATGGTGACGAGCTGACCCGTATAGGAGGGATCCGTGAGGACCTCCTGATACCCGGTCATGCACGTGTTGAATACGACCTCCCCGACGGCCACGGCGTCGGCACCGACGAACGAGCCGTCGAAGCGGCGTCCGTCCTCGAGGAGCAGATACGCCCTGCGCTCCACTGGGGTGGGTCTCCGGTCGAGGGGATTGTGGCCGCGCGAAAGCTAGACGACGCGTCCCTCCGGTCAAGCACGTTCGCGACCGGCCTCCCCGAGCCCCGCGGACGCCCATACCTTGGTCGCCGAGTTCGTCCGAATCCACCAGGATCCATGGGCACAAGACACACCCTCTACGTCCACGCCGACGAGTCCTGTCTCGGGAATCAATTCACGGACCGGGCGAACCCGGGCGGAGCCGCGGCGCTCGTGGAAGTCTGGAGGAGCGGCGCCTGGGAGCGCCGTGACCTCTGGGTCTCGGAGCCCGACACGACCAACAACCGCATGGCCCTCCGCTCGGCCATCGAGGTGCTGGAGGCGCTCAGAAGGCCCTGCTCGGTGCGCTTGTGGTCCGACAGTCAATACCTGGTCAGGGGTATCCGGGAGTGGCTCCCCGCGTGGAAGGCGCGCGACTGGCGGCGACGCAGCGGCGCCGTCGAGAACCTCGAGCTGTGGCAGACGCTGGACGCCCTGCTCCAGCGACACGATGTCCGCCCGGAATGGGTGCGCGGGCATGCGGGTCATCCGCGAAACGAATACGCCAACCACCTCGCCACCCGAGCCGCGAAGGACCGATCCGCATCCGGGGGCTTGGTGCCGTCCGGATTCGAGGAGTGGCTCGCCACCGAACGCGACCGAGGTCGTTACCTCGATTTCGAGGAGTCGGCACCTCCAGACCCCTGAAAAAGCGAAGCGGCCCGAGCACACGAGGCACTCGAGCCGCTTCTTCTCGTAAGACCGTGTCCGTTTGCTCACACGCATCGGACGCGCGTCCTCACTGCGCTGGCGGGTCTCCGGTCTCGTTTGGGCCCACCCGTGTGAGGGGTGGCTCGACCAAATGTCCCTTCTCCTCCCTTCATTGCCACGCGGTCCGCAGCAGGAGGCGCCCTCCGACGTCGCTCTGAGGGCTCTTCGGCAGTGGCCAGCGACCTCTCTGCCGTGCTCCCCGGGTCTCCCAACTCCCGGCTCGCTCGCTGCCGCCACGCCGTCGCGTTCGGCAGCTCGTTTCGGATCCACCGTGAG
>QJYK01000339.1 GCA_003248075.1 Gemmatimonadota bacterium
CGACCCACCATCACCGTCGAGATCCCCTCCTGCCACACGCACTCGGCCACCAGCCCCGCTTCGCGCATCGCGTGCAGCTCCTCCGCCAGCGGGAAGTAGGTGTCCTCCTCCGACCACGCTTCGAAGTGGCGCCACGCGTCGGCCTCGGCGATGCCCTGCGAGATCATGTGGTCTGCCCAGCGGCGCCAGGTGGCGGCACGCTCGGGGTCGGCCGCAGGCATGGTGGCGTCGGCGTTCGCGAAGATCCCGCCCGGCTCGAGCGCGTCGCGGACGCGGCGGTACATCGCCTCCTTGGCCTCCAGCGTCGGGAGGTGGTGGAGCGAGAGCGACGCCATCATCGCGTCGGCCCTGGGCAGCGGGTCCAGGAACGAGCCCACCGTGTAGATCGCGCGGGATCCGAATGCCTCGAGGCGGGCCCTGGCCTGGTCGAGCATCTCCACGTCGACGTCGAGCAGCTCCACGGTGACGCGGTCGGAGCGCTCCAGCACGGCCGCGGCCAGCGCGCCGGTCCCGGAGCCGATGTCCAGGACGCGCGCCGGCGCCCCCGTCAGCGCATGATCCACGGCCGTCGCGATCATCTCGTCGTAGCCGGGGATGAAGCGCCGGATCTGAGCGTCGTACTCCTCGATCTCGACGTGGAGGTGGCGGCGGACGCTGTGACTCACGGCGGGACCCCGGGCGGCGGGTGGAGTCGCAACCTACCCGACGGTCGCGCGCCCGGCGAGGTGTCCGTATCCTGCCCGGATGCGCCTGCCGAACCCGACCCTCCCCATCCTCGCGATCGTCCTCGCGCTCCCGACCTCGACGTCGGCGCAGCGGGCTCCCCGCGACTCCACGCCGACGCTGGGCCTGGAGGACGGCAGGGTCGACTACGAGGCCCCGGCCCTCGCGCTCCAGCTCGTGCGCGCGTCGCAGACGGTCTCGGGGCTCCGGCCGAACGACGACCCCGACTTCGACTTCACGCCCTCGGACCGCCTGGAGGCCCGCGCGGCGAACCGGTACTTCCACCTGGGCGACCTGAACCTGCGGGTGCGCCGGGTCGGGACGACGGAATGGTCGGACGCGTCGACCGCGGCGCGCCGTGCGCCCGTGCGCCCGCTTACCACGCCCGGACGGGGCGTCCTGGCCGCCGCGGACCTCGCCCCCACCCTCCCGGCCGACCTGCCGCTCCGCGTCGTGCGCTCGTGGATCCGGGAGGACGGCGCGCTCCGCCTGCGCTTCGCGCTGACGAACACGAGCGACGGGGCCGTCGAGATCGGTGCCCTCGGCATCCCGATGGTGTTCGACAACATCCTCTCGGACCGCTCTCTGGACGAGGCGCACGCCGTGGCGTCGTTCCACGATCCGTACATCGGGATGGACGCAGGGTACCTGCAGGTGACGCGTCTCAAGGGAGAGGGGTCGGCGCTCCTGGTGGTGCCCGACGGAGACACCCCCTTCGAGGCGTGGCGCCCGCTCCTGTCGGACCCGACCCGACGGGGCATCACGTTCGAGGGCTTCTACGAGTGGATGGTGCACAGCCGCGCGTACGCCGAGCGCGAGTGGGCGGATGCCGACCCGTGGAATCCGCCCACGTCGGTGACCCTCGCTCCCGGCGAAACGCGCACCGTGGGCGTGGCGTTCCTGCTGGCCCCTTCCATCAGGGAGATCGAGGCGACGCTGGTCGCGCACCGGCGGCCGGTGGCCGTCGGCGTGCCCGGCTACGTGCTGCCGACGGACGTCGACGGCAGGCT
>QJYK01000300.1 GCA_003248075.1 Gemmatimonadota bacterium
CGACCGAAACCTGTCCGTTGACGGCAGGCGCGAGGCCGACGAGCGCAGCGGTCAGTACGGGTGTCATGCGGGCGGCGGTGCGCACGGTGTCCTCCTCGTCACGAGTTTCCGCGACTCATGGGTGCAACCGTCGTGCCACAGGCCAAGGTCGCCGTAAATTGTTATGATAAAACATCTTACGTTCCCTTGCCCTCCGCTCGTCCGCGGCCTTTGTCCAGTCCCGAGGACAGAAGCCGGTCGTCGTCGGGACACGGTACGGCCTGGACCCGAGCCCGTGGGATCGGGGGCGGGATGCAGGCCCGAGCGAGGGTGCCCGACGGGACGGGCGCGTCATGCATCCTTGCACCAAGCGCCGGAAGAGGCGAGACTAGAGCGTCCGACGACGTCCACGGGCGTCGAGTCCAGCGGCTTTCTAGGCCAGCTGCCCGGACAGCTCCCGCTCGAATCCGAGCCCGGAAAGTTCTCCGCAAGGCGACGTGTTGACGCCTCGAGCGCCGCGACGCCGAAGTCAGGCCCCAACATGGGTTCAGACGTGCCCGAATCGCCAGAGATGCAGACAGGCGACGGGGGGAAGTCCCAAGGACGGCGACGTGGCCGTCGTAGAGGGCGTCGCCCCCGTCGGAAGAACCGCGACAACAACGATGTCCAAACCGGGGCGATGGGCCTCGACGAGGACCTCCCACCGCTGACCGAGGATCCCGAGAAGCTGGAGGAAGAATCCCGGCCCCTGGGACTGCTCGAGGTTCTGAACAGTGGTTCGGGCTTCATCCGGCGACGCGAGGCGTCGTACACGCCCGGGAGGGACGACATCTACGTGGGCTCCCGGATCATCCAGAAGTTCGGGCTGCGCACGGGAGACGAGCTCATGGGCGTCGTTGGGCGCCAAGCTCGGAGCGGGAAGAGTGCGCCGCTCGCGTACCTCGCGCGCGTGAACGACCGCAAGCCGGACGAGCTCAAGCGGCGGCCGGAGTTCCAGCGCCTCAGCGCGATGCACCCTGACAACCAGCTGGTCCTGGAGTGCGGGCGCGCGATTCGGGGCGAGCCCGATTACACGAATCGGGTCATCGACCTGTTCTGCCCGTTCGGGAAGGGTCAGCGCGCCATGATCGTCGCTCCCGCGAAGGCGGGGAAGACGACGGTGCTCCAGGCGGTCGCCGAGGGCATCGTGAAGAACCATCCGGAGTGTCATCTGATGATCCTTCTCGTGGACGAGCGTCCCGAGGAGGTCACCGAGATGGAGTCGTGCGGGTTCGGCGAGGTCATCGCCTCCACCTTCGACCGGCAGGCCGAACGCCACTGCCAGGTGGCGGAGATGACCCTGGAGCGCGCGCGCAGACGCGTCGAGCTCGGGGACGACGTGGTCATCATCCTCGATTCGATCACCAGGCTCGCGCGCGCGTACAACACCGTCGAGTCAGGGAGCGGGAGAACCCTCTCCGGCGGTCTGGACGCGCAGTCCCTGGAGAAGCCGAAGCGGTTCCTGGGGAGCGCCCGGAAGATCGCGCCCGACCAGGGCGGCGGGTCGCTGACGATCATCGCGACGGCGCTGGTGGACACGGGCTCCCGCATGGACCAGGTGATCTTCGAGGAGTTCAAGGGAACGGGGAACAGCGAGCTGGTCCTGTCCCGGGAGCTCGCCGACAAGCGGATCTACCCGGCGATCGACCTCAATGCCTCCGCCACCCGGAAAGAGGAGCTCCTGCTCGACGACGACGCGCTCTGGCTGTCGCGCGCGATGCGCCGGCAGCTCGCCGGAGTTCCTCCGACGGAGGGGATGCAAGAGCTGCTCGGGGCCATGCGCAAGACCCGCTCGAACCGCGAGCTGATCTCCTGGGCACGTCAGCAGTGAGGAGCCCGGGGGTCGCGGCGGCACGGCTGCGCCCTCGCGGGGACGGGCGCCTACCGCGCGACGGCTTCGACAGCCGGTGAGGCTCCCTCCACGAGCTCCTTGAGGCGTCGCAGGCTCTTCTCCATCTCGCGGCTCTGGGCCTTTCGCATGAACCTGGCCCAATAGCCCATGAGGGGGTTTCGCCCGAGGTCGCCGTCCTCACGCCACTGGATCTGCGTGCGGCCGTCTTGATCCGTGAGTACGAGGGACCCGTCGGTCCGCATGGCGCCGTCCTGTACCCGCACCCCATAACGCACGAGGGTGTCCCCCTCGACCGATTCGATCTCGAACACCCCGTTCCCCAGCTCCGGGTGGCTCCAGGACAGACGGGAGCCGGCCCCGCGCTCGGGGCCCGCCTCGACGGTGCCCGAATCGGGCCACGTGGTCCAGGCGCGCCATCCGGCCGTCCCGTCGACCCGGCTGAGGACCACGGAGGGCGGCGCGTCGATCTCCGTCTCCGCGCGGGCGGACCAGGTACCGGGGAGCATCCAACCGACGACCAGGAAGGCGGCAAGCAGCAGGGCCCCCGTACCGAGGATCTTGGGTCCGAGGCTGATCGGACCGCTCACGGATCCGCCCGCTCCGCCGGGTGCTCCTCGTACCACCGATCGACGAGCGGCCCGAGCACCGTCCAAACGGTGTGTGCCATCCGCTCGTGGCCTTGCGGCGTCGGGTGGAGCCCATCGTCCTGGTTCAGCTCGGGGACGCCCGCCACACC
The DNA here is from genome assembly GCA_003248075.1 of Gemmatimonadota bacterium. Taxonomy (GTDB): domain Bacteria; phylum Gemmatimonadota; class Gemmatimonadetes; order Longimicrobiales; family Gaopeijiaceae; genus SZUA-318. The sequence continues at coordinate 2,607 of QJYK01000300.1, forward strand.
TTCGAGCAGGAACGGGACCAGAGCCGCGCCCGTCTCCTCCGCGACCTCGGGAAAGACCGCCTGGAAGCGTGACGTGTACCTGGAGCCCAGGTTCGGGGGTGCCTGCATCCCGGCCAGCACGACGCCGGCCTCAGGGTATCTCTGGCGCGAGCGCTCGATGATCGAAACAAGGTTCGCCCGGAGCGCGTCCGGGTCCTGTCCGCGGAGCCCGTCATTGGCCCCGAGCTCCACCACCAGGATGTCCAGGCGATCGCGGAGGACCCAATCCAGGCGACCGAGCCCGCCCGCGCTGGTGTCGCCGGACACGCCGGCATTCACGGTCCGGATCGGGCGCCCAACCGAGTCGGCGAGCGCGTCGATGCGGGCCACGTACGTCTCGTCGGCCCGGGCCAGACCGAGCCCCGCAGTAAGGCTCGTTCCCAGGAACACCACGACCGGGCCGGGGTCGGGACGGTCGGCGGCCGAAGGGTCCGGGATCTCCGGGCGGACGCCGGGGTCCTCATTCGCGCGCGGCTCGCCGGGTGCGCAGGCGAGCAGCAGACAACCGAGAATCGAGAGGGCGCGGTGTCTCATGGCATGATCACGGCCGAGGCCTTGGGGAAGACTTATTCGAGCGGGGGCCGACCCCTCCCGGTGCTGCAGGGAATCGATCTCGTGATCGACTCCGAGGCTTTCGTTGCGGTCGTAGGTCCCTCCGGGAGCGGCAAGACGACGCTGCTCGGGCTGCTCGCCGGGCTGGATCGCCCGACCGCCGGCCGCGTCACGCTGGACGGGCAGGACCTTTCCGCTCTTACCGAAGACCAGCGCGCTGAGTTTCGTGCGCGTCATGTCGGCTTCGTCTTCCAGACCTTCCATCTCCTGCCGACCCTCACCGCCCTCGAGAACGTCCTGGTGCCCCTCGAGCTGGTCGGGGGAGCGCGCGAGGCGCGGAATCGGGCGGTGGCGCTTCTCGAGCGCGTCGGGCTCGGGGATCGGATGGACCACTTCCCGGCCCAGCTCTCCGGCGGCGAGCAGCAGCGCGTGGCGCTGGCGCGGGCCTTCGCGAACCGCCCCAAGATCCTCTTCGCCGACGAGCCTACGGGGAACCTGGACCAGGACACCGGGGCAACGATCGTAGAGATGCTCGAGGAGCTGAACCGGGAGGCCCGAACGACGCTCGTGATGGTGACCCACGACCTGACCGTGGCGGAGCGGGCTCACCGCGTGATCGCGCTCGCCGGGGGGCGCGTCGTGTCGGATCGGGAGGGAGGCGGTGGGGCGGCGGTGGTCCGCCCAGCGGCGTCCGACGTCGCGGGGCGATGAACCTCTCCTTCGCGGTGCGGCTGGCGGCGCGGGAGAGCCGCCACGGGGCGCGGCGCCTGGGCGTGTACATGGCCTCGATCACGCTCGGCGTCGCCGCTCTGGTATCGATCCACTCGTTTCGGGACGACGTGGCCCGCTCCGTGCGCGAGGAGGCGGACGTCCTCATGGGCGCCGACGCCCGCTTCAGCTCCGGACGGGCATTTCCGGATTCGGTCACGTCCTTTCTCGATTCGCTCGCGACCGAGGGGGTGGGGATCGCCTACGTCACGACGGCGCTCTCGATGGTCCAGGCGCCGGCCAGCGATGACGTGCGGCTCCTCCAGATCCAGGCGGGAGACGGGGACTTTCCCTACTACGGGCGGGTGGCGACACGTCCGGCCGGCCTTTGGGGAAGCCAGGCCAACGGGTCGGTCGCCCTGGTCGACCCGGCGGTCCTCACGCAGCTCCGCGTTTCCATCGGAGACACGTTGGTGGTCGGGCAGGCCCGCCTACTGCTCGCGGGCACGGTGGAAGACGTCCCCACGGACCTGGGCTACCAGGCCGCGATCGGTCCACGCGTCTACATCTCCCGACAGACGCTCGATGCGGCCGGGCTCCTGGGCTTCGGCAGCGTGGCGCGCTACCGGGCGTACCTGCGGCTCCCGGACCTGGCTCAGCACGCCGTCATCGACGAGCGCTATACGGAGATCCTGAGAGCCACGCGCGTGCGTTACGAGCTGGCGGTCGATCAGGCGGACGACATCTCCAACGGTGTACGCTTCCTCGGGCGCTTCCTGGCGTTGGTGGGGCTCGGCGCCCTGCTCCTCGGCGGAATCGGCGTGGCGAGCGCGGTTCACGTGTACATCCGCGAAAAGCGCACGGCCGTGGCGGTCCTCCGCTGCCTGGGCGCGGATCAGTGGACCGTGTTCGCCGCCTATCTCATCCAGGCTTCGGGGCTCGGCCTCGCGGGCTCGGCGGTGGGCGTCGTGCTTGGCGTCCTGGTCCAGGGGCTCCTTCCGGGCTTCCTGGCCGGCGTACTTCCGGTCGCGGTGGAAACCCGCCTTTCCGCGACCTCCGCGCTCGCCGGGCTCGGGATCGGGGTCTGGGTGGCGGGGATCTTCGCCCTCATTCCTCTTCTCCAGGTACGGGACGTGCCGCCGCTCAAGGCGATCCGACAGGACTTCGAGTCGGGAGCGCCGCGCATGGACGCGCCCTACCTCGGGGCGTACGGCGCACTCGTGGGCAGCATCGTCCTCCTGTGTGCCCTGGAGGCCCCGGAGCCGACGATCGGCCTCGGGTTCGCGGCGGGCCTCGGCATCGCAGTGGCTGCGTTGGCGGGCACCGCTTGGGTGCTGGCTCGAGCAACCCGCCGTTTCTTCCCAGCCAGGGCTTCCTATCCCATCCGCCAGGGTGTCTCCAATCTCTTCCGCCCGCAGAATCAGACGGTGTCCGTCACGCTCGCCCTGGGCTTCGGCGCGTTCGTGGTGGGGACGCTCCTCCAGGTGCAGGCGAGCCTGGTCGACGACCTGTCGATCTCGTTCGGAGCGGGGCAGCCCAACGTGCTCCTCTTCGACATCCAGCGCGATCAGCGCGAGGGAGTGATCTCGATGCTGCCCGATGCGGCGAGGGACGGCGTCGAGGTCGCACCGTTGGTTCCGGCTCGCATCACGGCGATCAACGGGGTTTCGTCCGACGAGCTCCTGGCCCGCGAGCGGGGACCCGATCGGCCCGCGGGGTGGGCACTGCGCCGCGAGTATCGCAACACGTACCGGTCCGGGATCGGGCGGGCCGAGCGGCTGATCGCAGGCAGGTGGTGGGACGGAACGCCCGGCTCCGACGACGCGACCGTCGTCGACGCGGGGGACCTGGCTCGGGTCTCGCTGGAGGAAGAGGTGGCTCGAGACCTGCGCGTGAGCCTGGGCGATACGCTCTCGTGGAACGTGGCCGGGGCGACGCTCGAATCGGTGGTGACCAGCGTGCGCAGCGTCGAGTGGAGCCGCCTGGAGCCGAACTTCTACGCGATCTTCGAGCCCGGCCCACTCGACGACGCACCGCAGAGCACGATCATCGTGGCGCGGATCCCGGACCCGGAAACCCGGGCCGGCTTCCAGCGCGACCTGGTGCGTGCCTTCCCGAACGTGTCGGTCCTGGACTTCTCTCGCGTGCAACAGGCGCTCGACGCGATCCTGTCACGCGTACGACAGGCGGTGGCCTTCCTGGGGATCTTCTCCGCGATCGCAGGCCTGGTCGTCCTGGTCGGAGCGCTGGCCTCGTCCAGGGTTCAGCGGATGCGGGAGGGCGCGCTCCTCAAGACGCTCGGTGCCCGGAGGCGGCAGGTGCTCCTGGTCCTGCTGGCCGAATACGGAGCCCTCGGAACCCTGGCCACCGCGGCTGGCCTGCTCCTGTCGTGGGCCGCGTCGGCGCTGGTGGCCCGCCGCGTCTTCGAGATCCCCTTCGTTCCCAGTCCCCCGGTCCTGGTCGCGATCTGGCTCTCGGTCGTGGGCCTCACCCTGGTGGTCGGGTTGGCCGGGAGCCGCAGCCTGGTCGCGCGTCCTCCGCTGGCCGTCCTCCGGGACGTCCCGGAGTAGGGTAGGGGTCGTCGGCGCTCCGCGTCGGTGACTCTACGGCCTCCCAGAGGGAGTGACGCGGACGCGAACCTCGGTATCGCCGGTCCGGATCACGATTTCCGAGCCTTCCTCCACAACGGTGACCCGACCTCCGCGCACTTCCACCAGGGCGTCCCCGACCCGCCCGGAGAAACGGAGGACATCGGCGACCTCCCCGACGGGGGACGGGGACGCGGGCACGCCCGTCGGTGCGACCTCCCGGGGCATGCCGACCGAGGTGACGCTGAGGGTCCGGCCCTCGCGCTCGAGGGTCCAGTTGATCCGATCGCCGGCGCGGACGGCGCCGAACCGGCGGCCCCCCTCGGGCGTCGTGATATCGGTGCCGTCGATCTGAAGAATGCGGTCGCCGGCGCGCATGCCGGCCTCGGCCGCGGGTCCCCGGGGCTGGATGCCCGTGATCTCCGGCGGGGCCTCGAACGTCCAGGTCGTGACGTCGCCCTCGCGCCGAGCGGAGCACGGGCCGCACGCGAAGCCGAAGCCCAGTCGGGCCCCGGGCTCGAGGGGCGGAGGGGCCGGAATCGCGAGCCCGGCCAACGGTGGTGCAGCGGCCGGTGCTGCCGTCGAAGGAAGGCTCGGGAGCGGCGGAGCGTACGCACTCCCTGGGTTGGGTGCAGCCGCCGGGATCGGACGTCCGGCGATCGCCGGAACGACGCTCCGAGCCGTGGGACACACGGCGACCACGGGAACATCGAGGTCCCGGGTCGCGCCGTTTCTGCGCACCCGAACCCGGACTTCACCCTCCATCGGAAGGCTGGAATAGGCTTCCTGGCCTCGGGTGGTGGTGATCAGCGCCCCGTCCACGGCGACGATGGCGTCGCCTTCCCGAAGCACACGGGCTCCCGGAAGCGAAGGGTCCAGGCCGCGGATCACCGGCTCGGTCCAGAATACGGCCTGGCTTCGGCCCTCCTCCGTGTAGAACCGGCATCGCTCACACTGAATGCCGGTGATCCCGAACGAGCCCACCCGCGACTCGGCGGCGCAGGTCTGCGCCAGGCTGCCCCACGGGAGCACCGCGATGAGCGCCGCTGTCAGCATCGCCGTTCCACGCATTCCCATATCCTCTCCTGTGCCGGGCTCCGGACCGCCGCCAGGGCCCCTCAGAACCAGTACGTCGTCCGCCTGCCGGAAGCCGCCCTCTCCTCGAGCACCGTCAGCATGAGCCGGATCGTGGGATCGTCGGGCCGAAGCCTCGCGAGCTCGAGGGTCGCGGCGTGGAGAGCCGCCTTGGCGGCCTCGAGGCCTGCATCCGTGGACCCGCCTTCGTCGGTGCTCGTGTCGACGAGACGGGCGACGGCCTCCACGTACGCGGAGCCCGTCTGCTGTACCCGGGCGGCCCGGCTCTCCGGATCCGGCGCCGCCCCGCCGGCGCCCGCCGGCGTCGGCGCGAAGCGGATGCCGGTGCCGGCACCCGCGACGAACAGGACGAGCCCCGCCACAACCGCGGTCGCGACACGCGCAGCGAGCGGCACCCGCCTCCTTGGAGCCAGCAGACCTCTCTGCTGCAGCGCGCCTACCACCCGATCCTCGAGAGGGGCGGGGGGGAGCCGCTCCGTCGGCAGCTCGGCGAAGGCAGCCTTCTCGTGATCGCTCAGCTCATCATCGATGCTCATGACGTCTCCTTCATGGTCACGGGCGGCTCCAGCAACCCCCGCAGCGCGCGACGCGCGTGATGGAGCTGGCTTCTCGAAGTGCCGACCGCGATCTCGAGCCGCTCGCTGATCTCTTCGTGGGTGAACCCCTGTACGTCGTGCAAGAGCAGGACGCTTCGATAGCCGTCGGGGAGCGAGGCGATGGCCCTCTCCAGGTCCATTCGCTCCTCGGCGGGCGCATACCGGGCCACGGAATCGGCTCGCGGTCGCGCGCTCTGTGCCCGTGCACGCCTCCGGAGAACGTCGCGCGACTGGTTCAGGCCGATCCCGAGCAGCCAGGTGCGGAACGAAGATTCCCAACGGAAGCGGCGGAGCGAGCCGACCGCGTGGAGCCAGGTCTCCTGGACCACGTCCTCCGCGTCGGCCTCCACGCCGCCGAGGAGCCGGAGCACGAACGGGTATAGCGCAGGGGTGTGCCTTCGATACAACGACCGGAACGCACGCTCGTCACCGAGGTTCTGGACCCGTGCGGCGAGGGCCTGATCACTGGGCCGGGAGGCTTCGGAGCTCGTGTTCACATCCATGAGTGTCACGCAGGGCCCGAAGCGTTGGTCCGGATGCCGCGGGTGCCTACGTGTGCGGCGTGGGCTCGGTCGGGTCCTCGTCCAGACGCACGGTGAGTGTGCACTCGTGATGGCAGGCCTCACACGCGATGGGATGGGGCGATCGCAGCCGACCAGGGCGCGCACCGAGGCGCCCGCCGCACCGAGGGCACCGTCCCTGAACCGCCTCCAATGTGAAGCGCTCCTTGTAGCGTCTTCGGGCCAGCACGATGCCACCGACGAGAGCGCCGACCGCCCAGGGGGCGTGAGGCGGTACCAGGCCCACCAGCGGAGCGGCGACGAGGCCGGCGATGCCGTAGCGGACGGCTCCCCCGACGCGCCAGGCGCGGGGGCGCGGTCTGAGGGTCACCTCCCCGGACGTACCCGGATATCCGAAGAGGACGATGTACGCGGGCGCAGTGTAGGTGCCCTCGTGGGTCTCTGACGATATGGATTCGCTCAAGGATCGCTCCGAGAGTCGAGGGGAGGCGTCGCGCCGTCTCCGAGAGGAATGTATCTTCGGCCCGGATGGCCTCCTACCCCGCTCCCACCGCGAACTCGAGTCGGCGCCGACGGCCACCCCGTGTCCGTTGTGGCGCCCCCGCACGTCTCCGCGGTCGCCCGTGCAGGGGGTCGCCACGATGACCGCGGCAGAGGGCGCGGGTCACGAACGCACCGCTCTCTCGCGCGAGCTGGGGGAGTTCTTGATCGAATTCTCGATCGGGGTGCACCGTCACGCGATGTATCCAGAGGGCCATCCGTCCCTCGAGCCGGTGGCCGACAACATCCTCGGGCGCCTGGGCGTACTGTTTCGTGAACGCAGCTCTCTGGCCATCGGCGTCGCGGAGCGGCAGCTGGTCATCGACGGGGTTGCGACCGACCAACGGCACCCGGTCCTCGCCGACCTGTCCCGCCGGCTCCACGACCACCAGCTGGGGGCGGTGTCGTTTCGGATGGGTGTGACCTCGAGGGAGGTCACCGGGCTTCTCGAGGCTCTGGCGCGGGACGTGGACCGGGGCGGCGAGCCGCTGGGCCTGATGGCATCCGAGGCACGGCCCTCATGGCCCCACGCGCGCGTCCACCCGGTCGGGTACGACAAGCTGGAGATGCGGGACCCATCGGGAGTCGGCATCGGGACCGATCGGGCGAGCCTGCTCTGGCTCGGCCTGGCGCGCGCTGCGCTCAACGATGACGAGGTCACGGAGGCCGGCTCGGACCCCGACACGGTGGCGCGCGGGATCCGGGAGCACGAGCGGGAGGCGGCCTACGACCAGGTCATCGTGGGGTACCTGCTCCAACTCGCCGACGAGCTCAGCACCTCCGAGGGCCGGGAGTCCAAGCAGGTGCGCAGGAAGATGTCGAAGCTGGTCCGCGGTCTGGACGAGGACACCCTGTCCCGCCTGGTCCGCTTCGGTGGCAACCGGGCCCAGCGCCGCCGCTTTCTGCTCGACGCGAATCAGACCCTCTCGGCCGAGTCGGTGGTGAGGCTGTTCGAGGCCGCCGCGGCGTCGGACGAGCAGTCGATCTCTCACGCGATGGCGCGAATGTTGATGAAGCTGGCCACCCACGCCTCGCATGGGCGGGGTCGCTCCAGACAGGAGGCCGACAGCGCCTTGCGTGAGCACATCGAGGGCCTCCTCGCGGGGTGGGAGCTCCCCGACCCGAACCCGGGAAGATATACGAGCGTCCTCGAGGCGATGTCGAAGGCCGCACCGGTGTTCCAGCTACCCGAGGGCGAGTCGGGTGGGCTCTCGGAGGCCGACCGCCTCCTGAGCATGGCCCTCGAGCTCGACACCTGGGGACCCATGGCGGTGAAGGCTCTCGACCAGGTGATCCGCTCGGGCGGCCTGGCCGACCTGCTGGAGCGCGCGACCGCCGCCGAGCACGCGCCGCGCGTGTCATTTCAGATCCTGGGCGGCCTCACGGAGCCCGAGCGCTTCAAGGAGCTCCTCTCCGAGGGCCTTCTCGACGAGCGCGCGCTCGCCATCCTGATCGACAAGATGGCCGACACCGCGATCGACCCGATGCTGGACGTCCTCCTCGAGTCGGATTCGCGGGCGGTGCGCAGGGGCATCTTCGACACCCTCCAACGGATGGGCCCCGAGGTGGCTCGCCTGGCGATCCGGAGGTTGAGCGACCCTCGCTGGTTCGTGCTGCGCAACATGATCGCGCTCCTGGGTCGGCTCGAGCCCCCACCCGATTTCGACCCCACGCCCTACCTCGACCACCCCGACGTGCGCGTTCGGCGGGAGGCGCTCCTTCTCTCGATGCGCCGCACCGACACGCGCACCAGGACCATTGTCGCCGCACTCTCCGACGCCGACGAGCGGATGGTCCGCATCGGGCTCGTGGGCCTTCGCAACGGGGTTCCCGAGCAGGTGCTCCCGACGCTGGTCAATCGCGTCGTCAGGTACCCGGCGCGAAGCCCGGAGACGCGGGCGCTGGGCGTCCGGATGCTCGCGACCGTTCGTTCGTCCCTGGTGCTCAACACCCTCATCGACGTGGCGACGTCGGGCCGGACCCTCTTCGGGAAGCCGCGTCTGGCGCCTCCGGCCCCGGACGTGCTCGTTGCGCTCCGTGCTCTGTCGACGTTCTGGCCCGACGTCGAGGAGGTTCGCGAGCTCGTGCAGCAGGCCCAGCGGGCCAGAGATCCCGAGCTGCGCGCCGCGGTGGAGTCTGTTGGCCCCACGGCGGAGGCGGAGGCCGGGTGACGCCCGCCGCCGCCTTCCTGAACGCCATGGCGCAGGCGCTCTCGACCATGACGCTCTATGCGGCGGGCCACCCTGCCAGGGAGCGTGCGATCGACAGGGCCCACGAGGCGCTCAGTGAGCTCCAGGACGATCTTCCCAACCCGAGGTTCACCTTCCTCGGAGGAGAGGTCCTGCTCGGTCGTGTGCCGTTACGAGAGCTCCAGCACTGGGCCTGGAGTCCACGCCTGGCGGAGGCGGGGATCCAGAGACTTGAGCTCCTCGACCGGGTGAGCCGCGACGATCTGGACGCCTTCCTGGAGGAGGCGTACCAGCGTCTCGCCGAGACGAGAATCGACACCGCCGGCCTGCGACAGGGGCGACCCTCCAATATCCGATACGGGGAGGTGGGGATCCGTGGCGAAGCCGCGGGCGAGGAGTCCACCTCCGAAGAGCTCGTGACCGCGACCCTGTCCTATTCTCTCGGTGACGAGATCGAGGGCATCTCCTGGCTGCACGGGGAGGTGAAGGAGGGCAGGGGCCTGCAGCTCCTGGAGGCGGAGGCCATCGTGCGCTCGCTCTCGGTGGCGATGCACGGCGACCAGTCGTACCTGATTCCGTTGCTGCAGCTGAAGGAATACGACCAGTACACCGTGACGCACTCGCTCAACGTCGCGGTGCTCACGATGGCCCTGGCCGAGTTCCTGGGTCTGGGGCCCAGGGAGGTACGCACCTTCGGCATCGCCGGGCTCCTGCACGACCTGGGGAAGGTCAACGTGCCCGAGGAGATCCTGAACAAGCCCGGCAGGCTCACCGAGCAGGAGCGCAGGGTGATCTTCCGGCACCCCAGCGACGGTGCCCGCATCATCCTGGAGAGCCAGCACGACCTGGACCTCGCGGCGGTGGTCGCGTACGAGCACCACATCCGGGTGGACGGAGGCGGGTACCCGGCGCTCCGCTACCGCCGCAGCTGTCACAGCGCGAGCAACCTCGTGCACGTCTGCGACGTGTTCGACGCGCTGCGCACCCGCAGGCCCTACCGCGAAGCGTGGCCGGCGGAGCGCGCCCTGGGCATGATCGAGGCAGGGGCCGGGCCGGAGTTCGACCGGGAGATCGCCGAAACCTTCGTCCAGATGATGCGGCGGTGGGAGGGTCGGGTCGCGGATCTGTCCATCGACGAGCCCACCCTCGAGCTCGACGCGGCGTCCCCGGACCCCCTCGCGCCCGAGGCGCCCCGGGCGCCGGCCTAGCCCGCGAAGCGCCGCAGGCGCTCTCCCGCCTCGCGGAGCGTTTCCGCACGCTTGCAGAAGGCGAAACGCACCAGGCCCCGGCCGTGGTCGGGGAGTCGGTAGAAGCTCGACCCCGGCACCGAGGCCACGCCGGCCTCGCGGGTCAGCCGCTTCGCGAAGGTCCGGTCGTCCTCGGTACTCAACGCGGAGAAGTCCGCGAGGATGTAGTAGGCGCCCTGTGGGGCCGAGCACCTGAAGCCGGCGTCCCCCAGCGCGCCCACGAGGATTTCCCTGCGCTCGCGGTACTCCGTCAACATCGTCGTGTAGTAGTCGGGGCCCAGCTGGTCCATCCCGGCCGCGCAGGCGGCCTGGAAGGGGGCCGGCGCACCGACGGTCAGGAAATCGTGGACCTTCCGGATCGCCTCGGTGAGGCGCGGCGGCGCGATGATCGTGCCGATCCTCCACCCCGTGACCGAAAAGGTCTTGGACGCGCCGCTCACGACCACCGTGCGCTCCCTCATGCCGTCCAGGGTGGCGAGGGGGATGTGTGCGCCCTCGAAGACGATGTGCTCGTAGATCTCGTCCGTGATCGCGAGCAGATCGTGGGCTCGGCACACCTCGGCGATGGCCTCGAGCTCGGAGGCGTCCAGGACACGGCCCGTCGGGTTGTTGGGCGTGTTGACCACGATCGCGCGCGTGCGGCGCGTGACCAGGGACCTCAGGTGGTCCGAGTCCAGACGGAAGTCCGGCGGCTCTAGCGGGAGGAACACGGGCACGGCGGCGCACAGGACCGCGTCGGGTCCGTAGTTCTCGTAGAACGGCTCCAGCACGATCACTTCGTCTCCGGGGTCCACCAGCGCGAGCATCACGGCCGCCATGGCCTCGGTCGCCCCGCACGTCACGGTGATCTCCCGGTCGCCGTCGATCTCCATATCGTACCAAGATCGGTACTTACGCACGATCGCTTCACGCATCGCGGGAGACCCCCAGGTGATGGCGTACTGGTTGTCGTCGTCCCGGATGGCGCGACATGCCGCATCCTTGAGGAGGTCGGGGGCCGGGAAGTCGGGGAACCCCTGTGCGAGGTTCACCGCCCCGTGCTCCCGTGCGACCCGAGTCATCTCCCGGATGACCGACTCGGTGAAGCCGTGCGTGCGCGAGGCGGTTCGATGGGCGTAGAGAGGCATTTCGGTCTGGGCTCGGGGACGACTGTGGCCGACCATCATGCGGGCGACCGACGTGCGCCGGCAACGGCTCCGCGTGGCGGCGGATGCTCCCCGTGGCTAGGATAGCTGGGCACCCCCCGGAGACGCCCGGCCTCAGGAGCGCCTTGGATGCCCCGATCCGCTTGGCCTCAAATCTTCTCTCTGGGCCTGGCGCTGCTCCTCACGGTTCCCCGGGACGGGCACGCCCAGGCGGCACCCCTCGTCATCGAGGTGAGGGTCGGCGCCACCGCGCCCGTTACCCCGTTCGCCTCCGGATCGCGGGTGGGGGAGGGGGCCTCTCCGGGCGTTTCATTCGGAGTGGACCTGGCCTTCTCGGGGAGCGGACGTCGCACGTTCTACGCGGGCTTCAGTCAGCATCGATTCCCGTGCGGAGACGCGGGGTGCCCGGCCGGCGGCCGTTACGTCGCGACGGGATTCCAGAGTGGCTTCCGCTTCAATCTCTCCACCCGTGGGTCGGTGATCCCGTGGTTGCGGGCCGGCGTGATCACGACGCGGGTGGAGTCCCCTGGGGTTCCCGGCAGCGTGGACGGCGTGTCGGCGCTGGGCGTGGGGGGAGAGGTCGGCGCCGGCGTGTACATCGGCGTGTTCCGGGTGATCGCCTTCAACCCCGGACTCCGCGTGGCGGCGGTGAACAGCGAGCTTCCTGGCCGCTCCCTTCTCCGACTCCGTTACGCGGTGGCGGACTTCGCCTTCGCCCTGGCGTTCTGACCGACTCCCGGCGAGCTACTTGCGCAAGAGGTAGCTCAGCTTGATGAAGAGTCCCTCCTCGACCGGGCTCATCGAGGCGAGCCGGTAGGTACGCTCGCCCTCCATCAGGCGGCTGAACCCGACGTAGAAGATCGTGCCCGGGCCGGGTTGATACTGCAGCAGCCCCTGTCCGAGGAACTCTCCGGATTCCCCTGCCGGAACCGCGCCTCCGCCGACCAGGAGCGGAGCGCCGGTCCTGGGGTCGACCAGCTCCGACGAGCGCTGCAGCTCGTACTGCACGACGGCGCGCGCTAAAAGCGATTTGCCGAACTGGTACTGGACCCTCACCCGCGGGATGTTGACGGTCGAGAACAGCGAGCGGTTCGGGACCTCCACCCCGTCGACGACCCGGCGCGAGCGCCTCGAGATGCGCGAGTAGGTGTAGTTCAGCTGGAGCTGCAGTGCATCCGTGGGGCGATAATCGACGCTTGGGCCGAGTCGCAGCTCCCACCCCCGGGCGGCCTCGTCGAAGATGGGCACTTCCCGGAAGAACGCGCTCCCGTTCACGTTCAGGTTATTGGTCACGCGCAGGCGGGGCATCAGGCCCCAAGCGAGCAGATTCCCCGCGGGTCCGGGGGTCGCGAACGGCTGGTCGCCAACGTCCGTCCGGACCTCGTAACCCATGTAGTCCTCGGGTTGGAAGCGGAAGTACCCCCGGCGGACCACGAGGGTCACCGAGCGGTCGCCACGCAGGAACACCGTGGGAAAGACCTCGATCTCGTGCTCGAACGGCAGCTCGCCGCTCCAGAAGCCGTCGTGTCGGAAGTAGTTGTTGGTCTGAACCCGGACCGTGGCACGCTCCAAGATGGATCCGGGTTGGCCGAAGCGCGTCAGGGTGAGGGCTGCGTTGGCCTCGGTGTCCCCGGCTCGGGTGATGAAGCCCGACTGCGCCTGGAAATCGGGATGGATGTCCACGACCGAAGCGTTCCATCCGAAGCCCCGCCCGACCCGCTGAAGATCCAGCTTCAGCAGCGGCCGCACGCCGGACCGACGCGCCTGACCCTGCTCCCGCGTCATGGAGCCGGCGACCTGCGTGGTGAGCGTGTACCGCCCCCCGAACAGGAGGCGGGCGTCTCCCGCGAGCAGGCGATTGTAGGCCCCCGACCCGTCCGTGAGGGTCCGATCCGTGTACAGCATCCCGATCGTCGAGGCGGAGCCCACGTCCCGGCGGCCCCGCACCACGTTGAACACCGCATCGCCCGAGCCGCCGAGGATCGTCGACGGGCTCTCGTCCAGGGCGCCGATGTAACCCACCTGGAACGCTCCGACCTTACCGGTGAGCTTCGCTCCGGCCACGGGGTCGACGATCTGACGGGTATAGACGAGGCGAGAGGGCGTGTTGAAGATCTCGCTGCCCTCAAGGAAGAAGGCGCGCTTTTCAGGGAAGAAGAGCGCGAACCGTTCGTTCACCCGGATCTGGTTGGCATCGGCCTCGACCTGTGAGAAATCGGGGTTGTAGGTCGCGTCGAGCACCATGTTCTGCGTGACCCCCACGCGACCGTTCAGCCCGAAATCGGCGCGGGGGTCTTCGCGGAGAAAGGCCCCGCTCTCGTCGCTGCCGGTGCGTGTCCCCGTAAGGATCGGGTTCACCTCCACGAGCCGCCGCGGGTGGAGGTCCCTGAGCCCGACGAGCCGACCGCTCTGGGCCAGGGTATTCGAGACCTCCTGCGTGAGCGGCGCCCAACTCTGCTTGAATCCCTTCCGCTTCACCTCGCGGGCGACCTGGATGCCCCAGCTCTGTTCGGGCAGCTCGCGGAAGCGAATCGACACGAAGGGGATGCGGAGCTCCGCGCTCCAGCCCTCCTGGTCCACGTGTCCGTTCGACTCCCAGATGAAATCGGGGTTGAAGTCGATCGAAACGCCGCTCCCGCCTCCACCTCCGCCGCCCCCACCCCCGCCACCGGCGCCGCGGCCCTGGTACCCCTCGATCCAAAGGCCGTCGGTCTGGATGCCCAGGGGGTTCACATAGAAGACATATGCCTGGCGTCGGTCGTCGTACGTGTCGAGCATGATCCGGATCCAGTCGTCGCCGAAGACGGATCGGTCGCGCTCGCCCAGATGCGCCTGGATCAGGTCCGGATCGGGGTCCAGCGCCCGGAGGCCAAAGTAGATCGCGTCGTCCGTGTAGAAGACGCGAACCTCCGTGGCCTCGTCCGGGATGACGCCTTCCACCGGTTCGTACTGCGTGAAGTCGGAGAGCAGGGCCGCCTGCGCCCAGAACGGCTCGTCCAGGCTTCCGTCCAACGTCACGCCCTGGACGTCCAGACGGGGGGGGCGAACCTCGAGCTCTCCGTTTCGACCGCTGAACGTCAACGAGTCGGGTGCGGTTGCGAGGGCGGTCACCAGGCCTAGGAGGGTCAGCATGCAGATCGTCGCGAGAGGGCTGGGGCGTGCATGGAAATTAAGCGACGCCGGAGCGATGGCGAGAGCCGTGAGCGCTGGACGCGCCGGCGAGGCGGTTCCATCGTTACGTGGCGCGGCGGAGCCCGGAGCGCGGCACCTGGATCCGACCGAGGATGGGTGGGAAACACCTGCCCCCGTTTCCGCGTATTTCGCGACGTCCGATCTCCCACACCACAGGACCAGACCATGAACAGCAGGATCCTGACTGCCCTATCACTCCTTTTCTTGGCGGCGGCACCCGTGTCCGCCCAGGTCGCTGGTGGATCCGCTGCCGGGATCCGCGGCCTGTACGAGACGGTGCGCGGCTACATCGTGGCCTCTGCCGAACAGGTGCCCGAGGAGACCTACTCGTTCCGTCCCACGCCGGAGGTCCGCTCGTTCGGCCAACTCGTGGGTCATGTGGCCAACGCGGGCTACCTCTTTTGTGCCCCGGTGCTCGGGGAGCAAGCGCCGCAGCGCGGCAACGCCGAGGAGATCACGTCCAAGAGCGAGCTGGTGGCCGCCCTCAAGGCGTCCTTCGCCTACTGCGACCGCGCGTACGCCGCCGGGGCCGACCGGATGGACGCTTCGCTGCAGTTCTTCGGCCAGCCACACACGGGCCTCAGCGTGCTCGCCTTCAACATGGGACACGACAACGAGCACTACGGCAACATGGTCACCTACATGCGCTTGAACGGCATCGTGCCGCCGTCCAGCCAGGGTGGGATGTAGCGCGCAGCTTCGCCCGCCCCCCCGGGCATCTCCGAGGTCGGCGCGTCGTGGTGGAGGCTCGTCGGCACCCTGACAACTAAGGCCATAGTTGACAGCGGAGGCGCGCTGGCGTAGTCTCTACGAAGACCATCGTAGCTGGAGGCCGCATGTTGGCTCTTTGGATGCTGTACGCCGCGCTCTCCGCCGCCGCGATCGTGGCGCTCGCAGGCCTCGTCGAGACGCGGGTGCGCAGACGGCGGCGGGTCCTCTGGTCGCTCGCCCTGGTCGGTGCCGTCGCACTGCCGCCCGCGCTGACCCTGGCTCCGGTGGGGAGGGGGGCGGGCATCACGGTGGACTTCGGGGCCATCGAGCCCATCGTGGGGACGCCCGGGGCGAGGGTGGGCTCCGCCGTGCGCGCCTCCTCGGAGCGTTGGGGGCTCGACATGGCGCTGCTGGTGGCGTGGGGTGGGGCTACCCTCGCGCTCCTCGGGGTGCTCGGCATGGGCATCCATTGGACCCGCGTGCGGCGGCGGTCGTGGATCCCGACGTCGGTGGACGGCGTCCCGGTTTGGCTCTCGGAGGACGTGGGGCCCGCAGTGGTCGGTCTTCGACGACCGGTGATCGTGGTGCCGCGATGGGTCCTCGATCGTCCGCCCGAGGAGCGGCGCATGATCCTGGGCCACGAGCTCCAGCACCTCAGGGCCAGAGACCCGATCCTGCTCGCCGCCGCCTACGCGCTGGCGGCGCTCGTCCCCTGGAATGCGCCCCTGTGGTGGGCCTTCCTCCGGTTCCGGGACGCGGTGGAGACAGACTGTGACGCGCGCGTCCTGGCCAGCGGTCTCGGGGCTCCCGCGCGCTATGCCCGGCTGCTCCTCGACTCGGGGGCGCGCATCGGCGGGGTGGTGCCGGTGGGAGCCGGTTTCGGCGAGCGGACTTCCTCACTCGAACGGAGGGTACGT
>QJYK01000032.1 GCA_003248075.1 Gemmatimonadota bacterium
CGCACCATATCCACCACCGCGTCCGGCAGCCGCTTCGCCATGCGCGTCTCCTCGACCAGGCCCGGGGCGACGCAGTTGACGGTTACCTCCGGCGCCAGGGCGACCGCGAGACAGCGCGTCAGGTGGATCAGGGCCGCCTTGCTCGACGAGTACGCGATGCTGCTGCTCGCCGGATACAGACCTCCGACGGAGGCAATGTTCACGACACGTCCGCTCCCGTTCGCGCGCAGTTGAGGCGCAAGAGCGCGGGTCAGAAGGAAGGGACCGCGCAGGTTGGTCTCCAGCACGCGGTCCCAGATGTCCGGGGTGACCGCCTCGAGGTCCTTGAACGGGATGCCGATGTTCCAGGCGGCATTATTCACGAGGATGTCGACCCGCCCGAACCGCGCGACGACTTCCTGGGTCGCCCGGTCGATCGCGTCGGGGTCGCGCTGGTCGAGCTGCACGGCGAGCGCCTGTCGACCCACCGCTTCGACGGCTGTGACCGATTCGGCGGCTCCGTCCGCGTGCCCGACGTAGGAGAGGGCCACGTCGGCACCGGCCTCGGCCAGCGCCTCACATACCGCCCTGCCCACGTCTCCCGAACCGCCCGTGACGAACGCGACCGTGCCCGCGAGGTCCATGACGCGCCTCGATGCCTGAGGGGTGCGATGCCGACGCGGGCTCACATTGCAGCGGGGGCCGAGGCCGCGCCATGCCGGGGCGCGGTGTCCTACGACCCGCCCCCGCCGGCCCGTGGCAGCATTTCGTCCCGCATGGCAGCGTCGTAGACGAACGCGGCCAGGATGACGGCTGCTTGCCGCAGGTCCTCGGGCAGCGCAGCCTCGTAGACATCCAGAGTCGTGTGATGACGCCTCGAGTCGTAGTCCAGGGGATCCTGGATGAACTGGAAGCCGGGAATCCCCACGGCGGTGAAGCCCAGGTGGTCCGTGCCCCCGGTGTTTGCGGCTGTGAGCGTGGTGGCGCCGAGATCGGCGAAGGGCGCGAGCCAGGCCCGGAAGATGGGGCGCACGCGCTCGTTGCCCTGTAGATAGACCCCCCGAACGCGGCCGGACCCGTTGTCGAGGTTGAAGTAGGCGGAGACCTTCGCGGCCGCCGGCTCCGCCTTCCCGGTCATGGGGTCTCCGAAGTGCGCCCTCAGGTACCCCGTGGATCCGAAATAGTCCTGCTCCTCGCCGCCCCACAGGGCGATGCGGACGGTGCGCCGGGGCCTCACGCCCAGAGCCATCAGGATCCGCACCGCCTCCATCGTCGCCGCCGATCCGGCGCCGTTGTCCACCGCGCCCGTGCCGGAGTGCCACGAGTCGAAGTGGCCGCCGAGCATGACCACCTGGTCACGCAGCGCGGGGTCGGTGCCGGGGATCTCCGCGAACACGTTGTACCCCCGGGTGTCGGAGGCGTCGACGCTCACGGCGAGAGAGATCTCGAGCGTCACCGGCACGTCCTTTTCCAGGATCCGCAGGATCCGTCCGTACTGCTCCTTGGAGATCGTGAACGCCGCGAAGTCCGCGTCGCGGTCATGGATGATGTCGCCGATGCCCGACACGCTGAGGGCGTTGCCGTCGAGGCGGCTCGGCTCGAGCAGCACCGCGATGCCCTCCCGCTCGAGGAAGTCGATGGTGGCCTCTTCCCGTGCCAGCCCCTCCCACCAGTCCTCCTCCTCCGAGGCGTAGCTGCGGGGCTCGCCGGGATCCAGGACGCCCGCCATCGAGTCGAGCTGGGCCGCCGTCCATCGCGTGGCGACCGCCTCGAAACGAGACGCCTCCCGAGAGGGCCGGCCGAGCATGACGATCTTCCCAGCCAGGTGGCCCCGGTACCCATCGAAGTCGCCCGGAGAGGAGATCTGCACGGGGACCGGCGTGCCCCGGACGACGCCGTTGGTGCTTGTAGTCCACGCCGCTGGATAGGCGACGATCCGCGTGTAGGCCGGCGCGGTCATCTCCACCGAGAAGCGATCCACCGACCACGCGGGACCGAATTCGCCCCAGGATTCCAGGCGCGCGTTCGCGAGCCCCCATGAGGCGAGCCGGTCCCGCGCCCACTCGGCGGCCCTGTGGTATTCGGTGGAGCCGGCGAGGCGCGGTCCGTACACGTCGGTGAGCCAGCTGAGCGTTTCCATCACCTGCGAGTGCTGGAATCCCTCCGTCCGGATCCGGGCCATGGCGTCGAGGTCGACGACCTCCTGGGCGGAGGCGGGGTGGCGGTGCGGGGACGCCGAGAGCAGCAGCGCGGCGAGGACGACAGACGTGGAACGACGCATGGACACGACCTCCTGGGGAACCTGCGGGCCGGCGATGCGGGACCTTATGGGGCAGCGGAGTTGGCGGCAATCCGCTGGCGGCCCATCGCGCGACGTTGCCTCGGGCCCCGGCGAGCACTGCGTCGCCGCCGAACGAAGCCCGTTATGGTGCCCCGCAGCCGTCGCCTCTACTTCGTGGGGCCGTCGAACTCCGGCCCGGTCAGGCCGGTCCTGATGGCTGCCGACGTGACCACCGAGCCCGACTTCCGGGTCGAGCGCGTGCAGACCCTCATCGACCCCTGACTCTACGGGGGCACCACCCCGGTGCGCAGCTACGACGTTCTCCCGGACGGCTCCTTGGTCACGGGTCGCGTGACCGAGGATGTCGACAGCATTCTCGCCTCGCGCGCGGTCCGGGAGCTCCACGTGGTGCTGAACTTCGCCGAGGAGCTGAAGCGGCGAGCGGGGAGCGGATGAGCCGGATCGGAGGCCTCCCGCGCCGCCCAGGCAACGCATGTTCGGCACGCCCAGGGACTTGCCCCTCGATCACCACCCGCCCTACCGTGCCTCCCCGCTCCGCTTTGGTACGGCGATCCGCTCGCGCGGGTCCCTGGAGTCTGCCCACCCGCTGCCGAGGAAACATCCTCCCGTGTGTAGCTGATGGACCTCGCGAGGATCAACGCGGCCCTCGGCGACGCGTACGTCATCGAGCGGGAGCTCGGGAGCGGCGGCATGGCCACGGTCTACCTGGCCCGGGACGTCAAGCACGACCGCGACGTTGCGCTCAAGGTACTCCGCCCCGAGCTGGGTGCGACCCTCGGCGCGGACCGCTTCCTCGCCGAGATCAAGCTCACCGCTGCGCTCCAGCACCCGAACATCCTACCGCTCTTCGATTCGGGCTCGGCCGGGGGTCTCCTCTACTACGTCATGCCGTACGTGCGCGGCGAGACGCTGCGGCATCGCCTCGATCGCGACGGGTCGCTTCCGGTGGACGAGGCCGTCGCCATCGCCCGCGGCGTCGCCGGCGCCCTCGACCATGCGCACCGCCAGGGCGTCGTCCACCGCGACATCAAGCCCGAGAACGTCCTCCTTTCGGACGGCGTGCCCATCGTCGCCGACTTCGGCATCGCCCGGGCCGTCACCGCGGCGAACGCCACCCGCGTGACGGCGGAGGGCACGTCCCTCGGGACGCCTGCCTACATGAGCCCCGAGCAGGCTGCCGGCGACGAGGACGTGGATCGACGCGCCGACCTTTATTCCCTGGGGTGCGTCCTCTTCGAGATGCTCGCCGGGCGGGCGCCGTTCACCGGGGACAGCGCCCGCACCGTCATCCTCCAGCACATCACGGCGCCACCGCCGTCCGCGCGTGACCTGCGCGACACGGTCCCGGTGCCCGTGGATGACGTCATCCGGCGCGCGCTGGCCAAGGATCGCGCCGCGCGCTTCGACACCGCGTCGGAGATGAGCGCCGCCCTGGTCACCGCGCCGCCCGTCGAGCCTCTGCCCGACTACTCACAGGTCACCGAGCCCGTCACACGCTCCACGACGCCCCTGGCCGGCCGGAAGAAGGAGTTCGCCGCGCTCGTCGCGAGGCTCGACGCCCTGGCCGAGGGCCGTGGGAGCATGGTGCTCGTGAGCGGAGAGCCGGGTGTCGGCAAGACGAAGCTCTCCGAGGCGCTGCTCCTCGAGGCGCGCGCGCGCGGATACGTGTGCAACGTCGGGCACTGCTACGAGATGGAAGGCGCTCCGCCGTATCTCCCGTTCGTCGAGCAGCTCGACTATGCCACCCGGACGGTCCCGCCCGGCCGACTGAGGGCCGTGTTGGGGGATGCGGCGCCGGAGATCGCGCGCTTCATGCCACGACTCCGCCAGCTCTACCCCGACATCGGCGAGCCCCTCGACCTCCCCCCGGACCAGCAGCGCCACTACCTCTTCGCCCAGTTGGTCGGCTACTTCGAGCGCGGAACGAGGTACGTGCCCGCGGTGCTGCATTTCGACGACCTGCACTGGGCCGACGAATCGACCCTCCTCCTTCTCGAGCATCTCGCGGTGCATCTGCCGCGCCTACGGCTCCTGGTGATCGGCACGTACCGGGACGTGGACCTGGAGGTGGCGCGCCCCTTCGCCAAGAGCCTGGAGCGGCTCACCCGCAACCGTCTCGCCGATCGCATCGCGCTCCGGCGCATGGATGCCTCGGATGTCGCCGCGCTCCTGGCCCAACTGGGCGGCTCGACCCCACCGGCCGCGCTGGTGGGGGCGATCCATTCAGAGACCGAAGGCAATCCGTTCTTCGTGGAGGAGGTCTTCCGGCACCTGCGGGAGGAGGGACGACTCCTCGACGCCGAGGGCCGGTGGCTCGCGGACCTCTCCCTGGACACCCTGGACGTGCCCGAGGGGGTCAAGCTGGTGATCGGCCGGCGCCTCGAGCGGGTCGGAGAGGCGTGCAAGGAGGTGCTTACGTCGGCCGCGGTCATCGGACCTCGCTTCGAGCTGACGTTGCTCGAGGAAGTGTCGGGCGTCACGGGAGACGAACTGCTCGACGCCCTGGAGGAGGCCGAGCACGCGGGACTCATCCTCTCCCAGCAGGTCAAGCGCGAGACCGTCTACGCCTTCGAGCACGAGCTCGTCCGGCAGACGCTCCTCGCCGCGCTTTCCGTCCCGCGCCGCCTGCGCCGTCACCTCAAGACGGCACAGGCCATCGAGGCGCTCCACGCGGGGCGTGAAGACGAACACGCCTCGGCTCTCGCCTACCACTACTTTCAGTCGGGCTCGGCCGACGAGGAGAAGACCACGGGCTACCTCCTGCTGGCCGGCCAGCAGGCGCTGGGCGCCGGCGCATTCGACGAGGCCCTCGCCCAGGCCGACAAGGCGTTCACCGTGGTCGAGGACTCGGGACCGCGGAGACGCGCCGATCTGATCCGGGTGCGTGCATCGGCCCTACGCGGGCTGGGCCGGTGGGAGGACGCGACGGCGGCCTACGACGAGGCAATGGGGCTGCTCCGCTCTCTCGACGCACCCGACGAGGTGCTCTCCGTCACGTGCATGCTCGCGGAGTTGATCTACTACCTGGCGAGTGAGCACGCCCGAGGTCTGGAGGTGGTGGACCGGACCCTTGAAACCACGCCGGACGTGGCGAGCGCAGATCGGGCGCGCCTACTGGCGTTGGGCGCCACCCTGCGAGGTCTCAATGCCGACTTCGACGCCGGCCGGGCGATGAGCGACCGGGCCGTGGACATGGCCAGGGAGATCGGGGCCGCGGAGGCATTGGGGATGGTCCTGACCGAGCGGGCCGCCCTCCTCTCCACCTTCGGCCACATCTCGGAATGTCTCGCGTGTGCCAGGGAGGCGGCGGCGCTCCTGGAGGGCACCTCGAGGCGCTGGGGCAGGGTCTGGGCACACGCTCGCATCCTGAACGCCGTGCGCGTCCAGGGTCGCCCTCGCGAGGCTCGGTCCCTGGCCCTGGCGCTGCGTCCGGAGGCTGATGCCGTGGGGCACGTCGGCGCCAAGTTGATCTGCTTGGTCGCGCGCACCCAGGGCGACGCGGCGCTCACCGGCCGCCTGGACGCGATGGACGCCGCGGCAGCGGAGGCGGAGCGCGACTACGGTGATTTCGGCTCCTGGACGGAGCTCGGCCCGGCCTTCAGAGCGTGGGTTGCCATGGAGCGCGGCGGGGACGAAAGAGCTTCATCGCTGGAGGCATCCGGCGAGCGCTTCGGGTTCGACGCTTGGCGTGACCTGTGGTGGGTGACGCACTTCGCCCAGGCTGCGCTCGCCGACCCGGTGAAGGCCCGCGCCATCCTCGAGGCCCATCGGCACCGTATCCCGGTGGCCGGGCGCCACGCACCGATCGGCGCTCGATTGGCGCTGCCCGGATTGGTCGACGGCCTGATTCGTCTGGGCGACCCCGCGGCGGCGGCCGCGCTCTACCCGGTGTGTGCCGAGTCGCTGGCCCTGGGCCTGGTGGGAGAGCTCCGTCTCATTGACGAGGCCGCGGGACGCGCGGCCGAGTCCGGTGGCGACTTCGAGGCCGCCGAGCGGCACTTCACCGAGGCACTGCGCATCGCGAACGAAGGGGGGAATGTCTTCGCCCAGGCCAGTGTTCTCCTCAGCCACGGGCGCATGCTGCTCACCCGCGGCATCGACGCCGCCCGAGGGCGCGCATTGCTCGAGGAGGCGTTGCCTCTGTTCGAGGCCGGGGAGAGGACGCTGCGGGTGCTCGAGTGCCGCGAGCTGCTGGAGGGGTAGCGGCGAACCTTCCGGCGCGGTGATCTCTGGGAATGCCTCTCGTTGCGCGCGTGTGTTAGACACCGCCCCGACCCTCAGATCCCCGGCAACGCATCGAGCGCGCGTTCCACGGTGCGGCCCGCGCCGATGACATCGTCCACCAATCGCTCCTCGACATCCACGAATCCCTCGTACTCGGCGGCGTTTCGCTTCTGGTGTGCTTTGGCGAGGACCCGCCATACCCCAGGGCCGAGCCCCAGCGTGTGGGGCAATGTCTGGAACACGATGTAACGATTCACCGGGCGGAAGCCCGCCCTGCGCAGGGCGGCCAGGCACAGGGCGTGCGCCGCATTGTACGCGAGGTCGAACCGACTTTCGAGCGAGAGGTCGCGGTTCTCGGCATCCGCGAGCCGGGCGCACCCAGAAGCGACCAGGCCCTGGTACTCTCCCGGATCCAGGGGTTCGGGGTGGAGTTGGCCCGAAGCCTCGAGGTTCTCAAGCGGGGAGGGCATCGGCACTCCCGATCAGCCAGATCCTCGGCCGATCAAGGACCTTCTTCAGGAACGGATTGCCTTCTTTCCTCCGGCGCGCGAACTCGGCCGACGTGTAGATCGTGGGGTTCACGGGACGCGCCAGCTGCGCGGATGCGTCCTCGAGCGCACCGAACAGCTCAGCGTAGGTCAGTCGATCGCTGATTACCATCAGGTCGACATCGCTTTCCGCCGTAGCCACCCCGTTCGCGATCGATCCGAACACGAAGGCTGCCGTGATGTTCGACTCCAGTGGCGAGAGCGCGGCACGGATCACATCTCGAAGCCCGGACGTCTTCAGCACGATACCCCGGAGCTCGGCGAAGATCGGGGCCTTTTCATTGGCGCGGTAGTGCCTCTGTCGCCCGATGGGAGATACGGTTACGAGTCCGGCGGCTTCCAGTCGGTTCAACTCGCGTTGCACGGCCCCACTGCCACCGTCCACCCACGCGATGATCTCGTTGGTGTAGAAGCTGCGGTCCGGCCGACCGAACAACAGCGCCAGGACCCGCTGCCGGACGCGACCGAAGAGGGCGTCGGCCAAGCCGACGCCGCCTCTCGACGTGGGCGACTTCGTACCCATAATGGGCATTATAAGACCCATATTGGGTACGATCAAGCCGCGATGCCGTTCCGGGGACCCACGGGGTTGCCTTCGGCGAGCGCGCCTCGGTCCGCCTATGAAGACACCCCAACGACCGGGTCGCTGGGGTGCAGTTGTCTACATGATCCTATGGTCGCTGCAGGACTCGAACCTGCGACTTCCACGATGTGAACGTGGCGCTCTACCAGCTGAGCTAAGCGACCCCGGTAAAGCGGTCCGCACCGGACGCGCCTTCCGTCATACCCCCACGGGGACTCGAACCCCGGTCTACGCCGTGAGAGGGCGTTATCCTAGGCCACTAGACGATGGGGGCCTGACCCTTCCCTGTGCCGGAAGGGCCCCAATTCTAAGAATCCTCTCTCGAAGGGGTCAACCCCTCAACGCCCGCTCTGAGGAGCGTGTCGTAGCATGGCAGACACCCCCACCCAGAGCGTTTGCATGGCGGAAAAGCTCAGCAAGGAATCGATCCAGGGATGGATCAAGCGTCGGAACGGGTGGAGACGCCGGTCCAACGCGATCGAAAAGGAGTTCCGGTTCGGATCCTTCCGCGATTCCATCGTCTTCGTGAACCGGGTCGCGACCCTCGCCGACGACGCGGGTCACCACCCGGACATCGATGTCCGCTACGACCGGGTGACCGTGAAGCTGTATACGCACAGCGCGGGTGGGATCACGGAGAAGGACATCCGCCTCGCCGAGCAGGTCGACTTCGCGACCTCGGCCGGGTGAGCTCGACTCAGAGCCGCAAGACGTCGGGCAGAAGCTCCAGCCAGTAGTCGGGGCGCTCCGCCTCCAGGACCGAGCGCGCGAAGGGACCCCACAGCGCCGCCGCGGTCCTTGTTCCGGCTCCGCGTCCGGCCCTCATGTCGAAGGGTGAGTCGCCGACGAAGAGAGCCCGATCGCGCTCGGTCCCGTCGAGGCGAAGGAGCGTCAGGGCGGTGTGCACCGGCTCAGGATGCGGCTTTGCCTGCACCACGTCGTCCGCGCCGACCAGCACGTCGTACGCATCGCCCAGGCCGCAACGCCGGAGCGTGCGGGTCGCCATCCCCCGTCGCTTGCTGGTGACGACGCCGGTGCGGACGCCCCGACCACGCAGCTCCGTGAGCAGCTCCAGCGCTCCCGGGAACGGGCGAACCATGCCATCGTGGAGCTCGAGCTGACGCGCGACGTAGGTGTCCGCCATTGCGGCCACCTCGTCCGGGCCGGTGGCGAAGTCGGCGAGCTGATCCCGGAGCGGGGTGCCGATGGTGGCGAGCCACCGCTCGTCGGGCAGGGCCCTCCCGCGATGGACCTTCATGGTATGGCGATAGCACTCCAGGATCAGCGGCACCGTGTCGGCGAGGGTCCCGTCCAGGTCGAACAGGACCGCCGCCCATCCCGCGTGGCGCGTCACGGAGCGCCCTCGGGGCCATCCACCAGGAATCGACGCACCAGGCGGAAGGCGTCCACGCTGTCCAGCAGCCCCGCGTGCGTGGGGCAGCACACCTCACGGTTCTCCGCATCCGGCAGGACGGCGGATTCCTGAGGGAGGATGACGGCGTCCAGGCGGGACCGGATGGTCATGGCCTCGATGCCCTGCGGGACGGGCGGACCGTCGTTGAGCCGCTGGAGGAAGTCGCTTTCGGGCTGCATCTCCCCACGACCCTCACCGAAGGCCAGATAGGCCATGTACGTGCCCCGGTGGGGCGTCGCGATGAAGACGACGCGACGCACCGAGGCCCCGGAGGTCTCCCTCAGGTACAGGCGGGTGGCCAGGCCCCCCATGGAGTGGGCGACGATGTCCACGCGCGCGGCCCCCGTCTTGCGCAGGAGGGTATCGACGGCCCTCGAGATCTCCTCGGCGTGCTCACGGTTGCTGCCCGTGGGGTCGCGGAACGTCATGGCGACGACCCCGGCCTCGTCCCAGCCCGCCGCCATGAGCCGGATGCGGAGGGCGGCCAGGTCCCGCTCGCTGTCGAGCCAGCCCGGTACCAGGAGAACGGGCACATCGACATGGGCCGGCGGCGAAGGCTCCGCCGGGACCGCCGCGACGGGGTGGGCCCACAGGACGCTCGCGACCGCGCAGCACGATGCGACGCGACCCCACCCGGCGGCCGTCATGCGGCCTCCCTCACGGCCCGGGCCAGGGTCCGCACGCCGAAGGCCAGCTGCTCTTCGCTCAGCTCGACCGGGGGCGTCAGCTCCACGACATGTCCGTGCTCCCCTGCGGGCAGGACGAGCACGCCCTCCTCCAGGGCGGCGCGGGCCACCCGAGCCGCGGCTCCCGCTCGTGGCGTCCGATCGTCATCCTCCCCGAGCTCGATGCCGATCATCAGTCCGAGCCCGCGAACGTCCCGCACGCACCGGAGCCCGGACAGCGACCGACGCAGGCTCGCCACCAGCGTGCCGCCGAGGCGCTTCGCCCTGCCCGCGACGCCCTCGGATTCCACCGTGTCCAACACGGCGAGCGCCGCGGCGCACCCCAGGGGATGCCCGAGAAAGGTGCTCGTGTGGATCGCCTCACCGCCGCTCTCCGGCCAGGCGTCCATGACCGGTCCGCGGCCGATGCAGGCGCTGATCGGGATGCCGCCGCCCAGCGCCTTGCCCAGGCAGACGAGGTCGGGGGTCAGCCCGACCCGCTCCGAGGCGAGCATGGCTCCGCATCGACCCAGGCCGGTGAAGACCTCGTCGGCGATCACCAGCGCACCCGCCCCGCGGGCGAGCGACGAGAGCCGCGACATGAATCCGTCCGGAGCCACGCGGGCGCCGGCACGGCCCTGGACCGGCTCGACGATCACCGCCCCGATGGGGTCCCCGTTGGGAGCGCCACGCTCCAGGGCCGCATGCACCGCTTCGAGGGATCCCGTCGCTGCGCCCGCGCCGTCCCTCGTCGGGTCGGGGAAGGGAGCGAACGCCACGCCGGGGTAGAGGCGCGGCGAGAACGGAGCGCGGAAGAGCGGTCGGTCCGTGACCGCCAGGGACCCGAGGGTGAGGCCGTGATAGGCGCCCTGGAAGGCGAGCACCCCGGTTCTGCCCGTCGCCAGAGCCGCCGTCTTGAGCGCGGTTTCCACGGCCTCCGATCCGGTCGTGGAAAGGACCGTTCGTGCGCCTTTCCAGGGCATCGCGTCCCGCAGTCGCTCCATCAGGCGGACCTTCACCGCGGGCGGGTGGACGTCTCCCATCCCGTGCACCAACGCCTCCGCCTGCGACCGGACGGCCTCGCGCACCGCCGGGTGCCCATGGCCCAGGAGCGCCACCCCGAAGGCGCCGGTCAGGTCGAGATAGAGGTTGCCGTCCGCATCCCGCACGTTCGCGCCACGCGCCGACTCCCAGAACACCGGCCACGCGTCGTCGGCATATGTGACATTCCGCGACTCGACCGCGGCAAGCCTGCGGGCGAGCGCTCGCGAGGCCGGGCCCGGAGGTCGGACCTCGATGGAGGGAAGCTCGGACCCGAACGAGCGGTCACTCATGAGCGTGTAAGGTGGTTACGATGGTACGTCCGCGGACATGCCCATGGCGTGGTACCCCTTGTCCACGTGGAGCGTCTCGCCGGAGATGCCCGCACCCAGCGGGGAGCACAGGAACGCGGCCGTGTTGCCGACGTCGTCGGCGGTCTGCACCTCCTGGAGCGGCGCGTTGGCGCGGTAGTAGTCGACCATCCGGTCGATGGTGCCGATCGCCTTGGCTGCGCGACTCGCCAGGGGCCCGGCGCTGATCGTGTTCACGCGGATCCCCCAGCGTCGCCCAGCCTCGAACGCCAGCGTACGCGTGTCGCCCTCGAGGGCAGCCTTCGCGGAGCTCATACCCCCACCGTACCCCGGAACGGCGCGCTCGGCCGCAAGGTAGCTGAGCGAGACCACCGCTCCTCCCGGGCGCATCAGAGGCCCCAACCGCTGCACCATGCTCACGAGCGAGTAGGCGCTGGCGCTCACGGCCGCCAGGTACCCGGCGCGGCTGGTGTCCACCAGCGCCTTCTGCACCTCGGGGCCGTTCGCCAGCGAATGCACGAGGATGTCCAGACACGGCTCCCCGAACGCAGCGCGCATCCCTTCGGCCACCTCCTGGATCGTATACCCGGTCAGCTCGGCGTAACGCTTGTCGGCCCTGATGTCGTCCGGTACGTCCTCGGGTGTGTCGAAGACGGCATCGAGCGGGAAGACGCGCTCGATCTCGATCTGGCCGCCCCCCGGAAGCGACATGTCCAGGCGCCCACGCTCGAGGCTCTTCGTGAAGATCCGCCACATGGGGGGCCATGTGCCGATGCACACGGACGCGCCGGCACGCGCGAGAGCGCGAACGATCGCCCAGCCGTAGCCGCTGTCTTCGCCGACGCCGGCCACGAACGCACGCTTTCCTGCGAGATCGATGGGGAGCATGGCCTCCCGCTCCTGATGATTTCGGGATGAAGGGTCCGGCGACCAGCCGGACGCCGGCGAGCCACAAAGCTACGGGCAAGCTCGCGTCGTCGCCTACCCTGACCCGCGCTCGACCGAGCCGCCGCTTCGGCCGGAGATCCAGAACAAGAGGGCCGCGGTGGCCACGAGCGCGAGCGCGGCGCCGAGCGCGCCACCTCGGTCGACGGCCCAGTACCAGATGCCCGCGATGAATGCGACCGCGCTCACCGTCAGCACCCTTCGGGCGCCCTGGCGGCTCCCGTAGAGCAGGCCCAGCGCTCCCCCGCCGGAGACGAGGACGAGCGCCATCTCCGGTGGGGCATGGAGCGCGTCGACCGTGAAGAGTCCCAGGGGTACCCAAGCGGCGATGCACGCCGCGAGCAGGTCGGCGAACCAGTCGCGGCGAAGCCCGACCGGGGCCCGGTGGATCCCCCAGAGCGTCAGTGCGACGACCAGGAACAGCCACAGGTCCAGGGGAATCACGATGTCGTCGCCCAGCGACAACGGACCCGCGCCGGTGAGTCCGACCAGCACGAAGCCTGCGAGCATGGACGTCGCGAACGCGTTGAGCGCCCACGGGTGATGCTCCCCGCCTGGGTCCCTGGACACGAGCCCGACCAGAGCCAGCGAGCTCGCCACCAGCACGGCATCCAGCGTCCATACGATCTGCTCGTCGTCCAGCGACAGCGTCCGGTCCAGGAACAGAGAGAGAAACGCGAGTGCGGCGCAGAAGTGCACCGCCGGCATGACCACGTTGCGACGCATGGATCGTGGCGCCAGCACCAGGGGAACCAACAGGGAGAGCACGCCGACCACGATGCCTCCCGGCGTTCGGTCCGCCCATGCGCCCTCCGAGTAGACGGCCGCGAACAGGAGCAGCCCCAGGGCGGCGGTCTGCAGCAGGTAGGCGGCCGGTCGCCAGCGCCTCCGGTCTTCCAGCCAGACCCCGGCCAGATGCGTCAGGACGCCGGCCAGGGCGAGCACGCCGGAGCGGACGGACCGCGACATCAGCGGCCAGCTCCAATCCAGGAACACACCGGCGGCGATCAGGAGGACGGCGGCGCCCGTCCCCGCCAGGATGTACTGGCCGTACCGGGCGGTCCCTGCGCTCCGGGCCTCGGCGGCCTCCGCCCGCAGGGTGCCGGCCAGCCCTCCGTCGATGAGGCCCTTCTGCTCCCATCGATCGATCGCCTCGTGGACCTCGCGTCCTTCGCGGCTCATCGGTCCTCCGGTGTGGTGGTCTCCCAACGTCGGGTAGCCCTGGCTCCCCGGGCAAGCGTCGCCGTCCACGTGTCGGAAAGGCGCGGGCTCCGCGCCCGTAGGGTTCGCGGACACCTGGACCCCCCTCCGGCCGAGGCATCGTTCATGAGACCCTTAATGTTCCGTGCCCGACCATGCCGGGCAGCGCGGCCCGACCTCGTCCAGAGGCGCGGAGGGTTTCTCGTGTTCGTGCTCGCGGCCACCGTCGCGTGCTCGCCGTCGGAGCCCCCGGCCCAGGGAGCCCGGTCGGCGGAGAGGGACCCGGCGGCGGAGCCCTGCCTTCTGTCGGCTCAGACGTACATCCATGCGCCCTACGACTCGGTGTGGCACAGCCTGACGAGCCCCGAGGGCTTCGCCGCGTGGCACTCGGCGCCGGGCATCAAGTTCGGATCGGCGGTCGGCGACAGCGTGACCTGGGGGGCCGAGGACGGTCCGCTCTACGTCGGCGTGCTCCGCTCCTACGATCCGGGTGAGGGCTTCGCGCACACCTTCTCCTTCACGTTCGTTCGTCCCGCCGAGGAGACCCTGGTGCGCTGGGACGTCGTGCCTCAGGGCGAGGTCGTCTACGTTCGGGTGAGGCACGACTGCGCCGGCGCGTCCCTCACGGAGGGCGTGATCACCGAGGTGGGGTGGGCCAAGAGCCTGGCTCGGCTCAAGTCCCTCCTGGAGACCGGCACCGCGATGCCGTGGCCCGAGGACGGGGGCCGTCCCTAACTTTCGTTCCTCCCGCCGCTCGCCCGGCTCCGGTCGTTCCAGCCGTCGCGACCGCCCCGAGCCGCACGGAAAATGCCCGGCTGATCCAGGAGCGGTCCCCATGTGGGACGAGGAGAGCAAGAAGCGCATCGGCGGTCACGAGCTGCGACCCGAAAGCCTGATGATGAGCTTCGGCTATCGTCCGGATCTCTCGGAGGGCGCCGCGAAGCCACCGATCTTCCAGACTTCCACCTTCGTCTTCGCGTCCGCGGAGGAGGGCAAGGCGTTCTTCGAGGTGGCCTACGGTCTCCGTGAGCGGGGTCCCTCGGAGCGCCCGGGGCTGATCTACTCCCGCTTGAACAACCCGGGCCTGGAGATCCTCGAGGACCGGCTGACGATCTGGGACGGGGCCGAGGCCGCGGCGGTCTTCCAGAGCGGCATGGCCGCCATCTCGACCACGATCCTCTCACTCGTGCGTCCGCGCGATGTGGTCGTGTTTCCCGAGCCCGTCTACGGGGGCACCGAGTTCCTCCTCCACAAGGTGCTTCCCGAGTTCGGCGTGGAGACGGTCTGCTTCCCGGCACTCGCCGGAACCGACGGCCTCGAGCGGGCGCTCGCCGGAGGGGACCGCAGGAAGCGTCTCCGCATGGTCTACGTCGAGACCCCCGCCAACCCCACGAACGCGCTGGTGGACATCGCGGCCTTCGCGCAGGTCGCGCGCGCGGCCGGGCAGGAAGGACGGCGTCCGGTGCTGGCCGTGGACAATACCTTCCTGGGCCCGCTCTTCCAGCATCCGCTGCGACAGGGTGCGGATCTGGTGCTCTATTCCCTCACCAAGTACGTGGGCGGACACTCCGATTTGATCGCGGGGGCGTGTCTGGGGTCGGACGAGCTGCTGGCTCAGATCAAGACGACCCGAACCATACTCGGCACCATGGCGGGTCCGTGGACCGCATGGCTCCTGCTGCGCAGCCTCGAGACGTTGAAGCTGCGCATGACCAGCCAGATGAAGAACGCCCGCTACGTGGCGGATTTCCTGGCGCAGCATCCGAGGGTACAACGGGTCCACTACCTCGGCCACCTCGAGGAGGGGGATCCACAGTTCGAGATCTTCCGCAAGCAGTGTTTGTCGCCGGGCGCGATGATCTCCTTCGAGATCGTCGGCGGGGAAACGGAGGCCTTCCGGGTGCTCGACGCGCTGAAGCTCATCAAGCTCGCCGTGAGCCTGGGTGGCACCGAGTCGCTGGCCGAGCACCCCGGCACGATGACCCACTCGGACGTTCCGCCCGAGGAGCAGGTGAAGATGGGCATCACCCCCGCGATGATCCGGTTGAGCGTGGGGATCGAGCACCCGGAGGACCTCATCGCCGACCTCGAGCAGGCGTTGGAGCACGCCTGACCGCGCGCACCCAGACGCCGACGGAAGGGATCTCGGGTCCGGCTCCTCAGAGGAGCCAGATACCCAATCCCAGATACCCGCCCAACAGCACGGCTCCCTCCCAGCGTTGGATGCGCCATCCCGTTCGCAACATCGGGAAGAGCAGCGCGGACATGACCAGCACGGAGGGGATCTCTCGAACAAGCACGGTATCCGCAATTCGCATCGGCTCCAGCACGGAGGCGGTGCCGAGGATCCCGGCGAGGTTGAAGATGTTGGATCCGACGACGTTGCCGACCGCGATGTCGGCCTCGTTGTGCATCGCGGCCACGACCGAGGTCGCCAGCTCAGGTAGGGAAGTGCCCACGGCGACGACGGTCAGGCCGATCACGACCTGGGAGACACCGAGGTACGCCGCGACGCCGGTCGCCGCCTCGACGATCGCGTAGCCGCCGAGAACCAGGCAGCCGCAGCCCGCCATCACGAGGCCAACGTCGAGCAGGCTGACGCGCGTGGCCGAGGCCGACGACTCCTTCAGGAACTCCCGATACTCGCCCACGATTTCCGGGGCCTCGTCCTCCACCGACTGGAACACGAAGATGAGGTAGGCGGCGAGCGCGAGCAGAAGCAGCGCCCCGTCCCCCCGACCCAGCCTGTGGTCCGCCGCGAGCGGGTAGACCGCCGCGGTGACCAGGATCATCAAAGGCACTTCCCGCCACACCACGCGGGCCGCGACCTCAAGGGGACGGACGATCGCCGTGAGCCCGAGGATGAGCCCCATGTTCGCGAGGTTGGAGCCCATGACATTGCCGACCGCGAGGTCGGAGTTGCCCTGGAGCGCCGCCACGCTGCACACGACCAGCTCCGGTGCCGAAGTTCCGAACGACACCACGGTGAGCCCTACGACGATGGGGCTGACCCCCAACGAGCCGGCCAGGCGGGCCGCGCCCCGAACCAGCCATTCCGCGCCGAAGTACAGGATGCCGATCCCGACGACCAACAACAGGACGTCCAGGATCAGGATCGTCACCGCCCTTGTCCCCCCGTGCGTCGGGACAGCCAAGCAAGCAGATCCCCGAGCGACCGCGTGTTCAGGACGTCCTCCCGAGTGAGCCAGCCCCGACGCGCCTGGTCCACGCCGTACCGCATGTTGGCCAGCGCGCGCGGAGAGTGCGCATCCGTCGAGATCACCACCTTCACACCCATCTCCTTGGCCCGGAACACGTGGACGTCGCTCAGGTCCAATCGGTTCGGATTCGCATTGAGCTCCAGCGCCACGTCCAGCTCGGCTGCCGCCTCGAGCACGGCCTCCACGTCGAGTTCGTAGGACTCGCGTCGATTCAGGAGCCGGCCCGTGGGATGGGCGAGGATGTCCACCTGCGGATGTCTGATCGCGCGGAGCACTCGCTCGGTCATGGTACGCTTGTCCTGGTCCATGAACGAGTGCACCGATACCACGACGACGTCGAGCTCCGCCAGGATGTCGTCGGGAAGGTCGAGGGAACCGTCCTTCAAGATGTCCACCTCTGCGCTGCGCAGGATGGCGATCTGAGGGACTCGCTCGCGCACCTCGTCGATCTCGAGCCACTGCTCGCGCGCGCGCTCGGGCGTCAGACCCTGGACCATGGCCATCGCCTGGCTGTGGTCGGTGATCGCGAGATACGCGTACCCGCGCTCCGAGCACGCCCTGGCCATTTCCTCCAGCGAGGCCTTGCCGTCGCTCCAGGTGGAGTGCATCTGGAGGTCGCCCCGGATGTCCTCCAGAGTCACCGGCGTCGGGAGGCGGTGCGCGCGGGCGGCCTCGACCTCGCCGCGGTTCTCGCGCAACTCGGCCGGCATCCAGTCCATGCCCAGGGCGTGGTAGACGTCCTCCTCGGTCTCACCTGCGATGCGGACACCCTCCTCCTTGCCGACGGTCTCGGGATCTGCGCCCTCCGGGATGCGGAACACCCCCCACTCATTGACTCGTAGCCCGTCGCGCACCGCCCGGGTGCGCACGGCCACGTTGTGCTCCTTCGACCCGGTGAAGTACTGAAGGGCCGCCCCGAACGAGCGCTTCGGGATCACGCGGAGATCGATCGAGAGACCGGAGCGGAGCACGATATTGCCCTTGGTTCCCCCCGCCGCCTCCACCCGCTCCGCGTCGGGGTACGACACGAAGTGCTGGACGATGGCGGTGCCGTCGCCGTCGTACTCGGCAAGGAGATCGACGTCGCCGATCGTCTCCTTCCGTCGCCGTAGGCTGCCCGCGATCTCGACGCGGCCCACTCCCGGAGCCCCTCGAACGTGGTCGAGCACGCCGGCCACGAGCTGCTCCACCTCGTCGAGAAGGAAGCGGCCCACCCGCCGCCGGTGTCGCTCGATCGCCTTGCCGATCTTCTCGGCGCTCTTCTTCCCGAAGCCCGACAGGACCTCGACCTTCCCTTGTGCGAGCGCCGCGGCCAGGTCGTCGACCGTGCGCACGCCCAGCTCGTCGAAGAGCCTGCGTGCCTTCTTGGGGCCGACTCCGTCGAGCCGGGTCAGCTCGATGAGCGAGCGCGGAAACTGCGCGGTCACCTCGTCCATGCGCCCGATGCGACCGGTCTCCAGCAGCTCGACGATGTGGGCCGCGATGTCCTTGCCCACTGCCGGCAGCTCCGTGAGATCCTCCCCCGCCGCCACCATCGAGCGAAGCGGGCGGCTCAGGGTCTCTACCGTGTTGACCGCATTGCGGTATGCCCGGATACGGAAGGGGTTCGCGCCCTGGATCTCGAGAAGGTCGGCCAGGTCCTCCAACGTGCGCGCGACGTCGAGGTTGTCCATCAGGCCGGCTCCTCGATCGAGCCCCCGAGCTCTGCCAGCTTCGCCCGGAAATGCGGCCAGTCCAGAACGGGCACGCCGAGCTTCTCGGCCTTGTCCAGCTTCGAGCCGGCGCTTTCGCCCGCGACCACGAAGTCCGTCTTCGCGCTCACGGAGCCGACCACCCGACCACCGACCGCCTTCCAGGCCTCCTCCGCGGCCGAGCGCGGCACGGGCAGTGTACCCGTGAAGACCGCCGCACCGGCCCCACCGTCCGCCTCGCCCCTGACCGACGGTGCCGGCTCGGTCTCCTCCGGCACCACGCCATGGTCCAGGATCGCCTGGATCGCCTCCGCGTTGCGGGCGTCCGCGAAGAAGAGCGTGATCGCCTCGCTCATCTTGGGACCGACGCCCCGGACGGCTTCCAGCTCCGCCCGGCTCGCCCCTCGGATGGCGTCGAAGCGGCCGAAGTGCCTGGCGAGGTCCGCCGCGCGGCGACGGCATCGACGAGGTTGGTCGCCGATTTCTCGGCGAAGCCCTCGAGCGGTAGGAGGTCCGCGACCCCGAGATCGAACAAGTCCGCGAGCCCACGGACCAGCCCCCGATCCACGAGGAGCGCGGCGGTCTCCTCGCCCAGGCCCTCGATGTCCAGCGCCTCCCGCGCCCCGAAATGGACGATCCGTCCCTTCAGCTGCGCCGGACAGTGGAAGCGATTGGGGCAGACGGTGCGCGGCCCGTCCTCGTAGAGCCCGGCACCACACGCCGGGCACTCGGTCGGCATCTCGAACGGCTCGGATCTCTTGTCGTCGCGCCGAACCACCTCGATCACCTGCGGGATGACGTCGCCGGCGCGCTGCACGCGGACGGTGTCCCCTTCGCGAATGTCCTTGCGCCGCAGCTCTTCGCGATTATGAAGCGAAGCGCGGGAGATCGTGACACCGCCGACGACCACCGGACGCAAGAAAGCGACGGGCGTGAGCACGCCGGTGCGACCCACCTGGATCCCGATCGCGTCGATGCGCGTGACCTCCTTGCGCGGCTCGAACTTGAAGGCCAGCGCCCAACGCGGATGGTGGGACGTCATGCCCAGGCGCTCGCGTGCCGCCAGAGCGTCGAGCGTGAGCACGACACCGTCGATCTCGTAGTCGAGACGGTCGCGCTCGGCCTCGAAGCGCGCATGGTAGGCGAGC
>QJYK01000081.1 GCA_003248075.1 Gemmatimonadota bacterium
ACCCGACAGATCGCGGACGTCGCCACTTCGCCGGACGGGCGCTTGGTCGCGTTCTCCACGTTCGGGGACAACCAGCAGGGCCTGTACACGATTCCTGCCGCGGGCGGGCCGGTGCAGACACTCTACGAGGGTCTGCTCGAAGCCGGCCTGATCTGGGCCCGCGACGGCTGGATCTACTTCCGCTGCGATACGACGCTCGTCAGGATCCCGGAAACCGGAGGCGCGCTCGACACGGTGTGGATCTCGGCGGGGTCGCTCCGGCTCGAGGCACGCCTGCCGACGGGCGCGCTGTTGCTCTCGCATCCCAAGGGGATCACGGCGCTCGATCCGGCCTCTGGAGACACGACCACGCTGCTCGAGACGGGCTACCGGCCCACCGCCCGTTGGAGTCCGGCCGGGCACCTGGTCTACTCCGATCAACGGGGCAGCCTGGTCGTGGTTCCGTTCGATCCCACGAGGCTCCGGGCGACGGGCGAGGCGAGGCGGCTGCTCACGGACGCGGCCACGAACGAACGGGGGTTCGCGATCTCGGAGAACGGGACCCTCTTGTATACGGCCGGGTCGCCCGGCGTGCCGCGGTGGGGGCGATCCGATTTCGTGTGGATGGCGATGGACG
The DNA here is from genome assembly GCA_003248075.1 of Gemmatimonadota bacterium. Classification (GTDB taxonomy): domain Bacteria; phylum Gemmatimonadota; class Gemmatimonadetes; order Longimicrobiales; family Gaopeijiaceae; genus SZUA-318. The sequence continues at coordinate 617 of QJYK01000081.1, forward strand.
GTACGAGGGAACGAATCCCCATCGAGACGGTGGATGGCCACACCGACGCGACCTTGTCGCCGGACTTTACCAGGATCGCCTACATCCGCGGGGGGCGCGTCCGCGTCTTTGATCTGGATGTGGGCACCGACGTGGACATCGGGGCGGGGAACCACAACCCGGTATGGTCCCCGGACGGGAACGAGATCGCGGTGCGCGACGACGGGCGTAATGCGGTCGTGGTGTTGGCCGCCGACGGGAGCGGGAGTCGGGTGGTGGCCGAACTCGCCGCGACGAGTCCGCACGACTGGACCGCGGATGGCACCATCCTCGCCGGCTCCCGCGCCCGGGACATCTACGCCATTCGCGAGGGAGCGGAACCGTCGGTGCGCCCGCTGCTCACCGCCACCTGGGACGAGCAAGGTCCGGTCATGTCGCCCGACGGCCGTTGGATGGCCTATTCCGCCAACGAGGACGGGGTGCAGCGTGGATACCTCCGGGCGTGGCCGGACATGAGCGGAAAGATCCGGGTGACGGGGGTCGACACACTCTCGCCGGAGCCGCCCTCGCTGTACTGGTCCGCCGATGCCCGAACGCTCTTCTACGAGCGATCGAACGACGACGTGGTCGCGGTCACGATCGGAGCGGACGGCACGGCCTCCCGGCCGCGCGCGCTGTTCAGCGTACGCGGGGGCCAGATCTGGGACGTCGATCACCCACGGAATCGGTTTCTGGTCCGCATGTCTACCGTAGGCGCGGACGAGCCCGACGGTCTGCCGGAGCCGCTCCGGATCGTCGTGATCACCAACTGGCTGTCCGGATCGAGGTGATGAGCACCGAGCGACTGAACGCCGCCCTCGCCGATCGCTACCGCATCGAGCGGGAGCTCGGCGCGGGCGGCATGGCCACGGTCTATCTGGCCGACGACCTCAAGCACGACCGGAGGGTCGCGATCAAGGTCCTCCGGCCCGAGCTCGCCGCCGTCCTCGGCGGCGACCGCTTCATCCAGGAGATCAAGACCACCGCCCAGCTGCAGCACCCGCATATCCTGCCGCTCTTCGACTCCGGCGCGGCCGACGGGTTCCTGTTCTACGTCATGCCCTACGTCGAGGGCGAGACCC